>NZ_JBJZOG010000153.1:0-11473 GCF_047200535.1 Micromonospora mangrovicola
GGTGGCCTGATACCAGACGAGGTAGTCGCCCGCGCCACCTTCAGGCGAGTCGTTGACCTGCTTGTCCGCGTCTCTAAAGCCAGGAGGCTCCTCAGCCTCGATTCGGCGGTTGGCCTCCGCAACACATTCAGTCCACTCCTCGTGAGGCAGGGGCGAGGTAACCCGCCCCGCGAGAAGCTCTTCCAGCTGCTCTAAGATCGGGTCGCCGCCCCGTTCTGCGTCTGCGTCCTGCAGAACGTGTTGAAGTTCGTCCTTGAGTGCCTCGACGAAGTCGTCCACCCGAGCGGTCAGGTCAGACAGTTCGTCGTCGTCGACACCGACCGCCTTCGCCCACGTGGCCAAGGCATCGCGCATGGATCGGCCTGATTTGGCCAGCGCGTCGGTTGCCGCCTTCGTGGCGCCACGGGGACTGCCCTGCGAGCGCTGCCGATGACGCCAAAACTCCCGGAGCGCTTGGTGTGGCACGACCAGGCGATCGCCCAAGCCTTTGAGTGTCTTGATGAGGTCCCGGGAGGTCTGGGGTCGAAACCTGTATAGGTCGAGCAGCACGTTCGCGTCGATGGCGACGACTGCCTTACGGAGAGCAGCGTCGATGTCATCCGAGGATGCGATCTTGAAGCCGGCGAACTCCCCGTCGTACAGCCCATTCATAGGGAGAGATTCTGCCGGTGATGAGGCTTCGAATCGAGGCCCAGTTATGTCCCATCCACGAAGCGCGCCGGACGCGGGGGCGCGCAACTGATCGGGATCACCGATACGGGTCAGACCCGCCGCCAGTCGCACCCACGAACGCGGGCTGGCGGCGGGATCGTCCCCGCGTCCGTACCAGGGTCATGCCTATGCCTACAAAGCCAGCCAGAACGCGCCGAGCCAGTTCTGACACGGCTCCGCTTAGCTCCGGTGATCCTGCGTCCCAGAGTGTCGGAGTGCGACCGGCAGCTTGCTCTGGTGGTATTGGAGTTGGTTCGAGGCTTCGGGAGACACTCAGTCTTGTCGCTGTCCGCCGCCATCAACCAGCTGCGGTGATGTTGGGAGACAGGAAGCATGGAAGACACGCCTTATCTGACATTTACCTCCACCACCTGACCTGTGCGCCCCGGTCCACCCGGACCGGGGCGCACAGTCGTCTCCGCCTGTGCGCACAGCCAGCCCGTCCGCACAGCCCGGCCGCCGGCACGGGCCGCCCGCGGTTGACGGCGTGACGGCCCGGGTGTGTCGCGGCCGGAAAGCAGTGAGCTCGAAGGCCGTATGCCTGTGAGTCATATTCATGCCTCTGCGGCATACCGCTCAGGAAGTCACTGCCGCCCTCCGGGGGCCACCCCCGAGGCCCTAGGGCGAAACTGAGACCAGCGGGGCCATCGTGACTCGTGGGGCCAATGATGCAGATGAGGCTGCCCTCGGGCCTGGACAGGCCCGAGGCAATGGGTCCACCATCGCTGTACGTGGTAGCGCAGCAGCGACGGCTCCAGGTCGCGGCGCGGCGGAAGACGCGCCGAGCCGGGGCCGTCGGACGGGAGGTGCCCATGGTCACCGGTCCGATCCAGCAGCCGTCCACCGTCGCCGCGGCGGCCAGACCGCCTGCCGCGCGCCAGCCCGGACCGGCGCTCCTCAGCGACGTGCCCGCCCTCGCCCGGGCGCTCGCCGTGCCGGCCGGAGAGCCGCGCTGGCGGGAGCGCCTGATCCTCCAGCTCGGACCGGTGCGGCGCGGCTTCGCCGAGCACGTCCGGGTCACCGAGGGTCCCACCGGTCTCTACGCCGAACTGCTCCACCAGGCGCCGCGGCTCGACCGGGGTGTCCGCCAACTGACCCGGGAGCACGTCGTGATCGTGGCGGCGCTCACCGCCCTCCAGCACGCCGCCACGCTGCCCGAGGTGCCCGCCGAGGAGCTGCACGGCCGGGTCGGCGAGCTGCTCCGGGCGCTGCACCGGCACCGGCAGCGCGGTGCCGACCTGCTCTGGGAGGCGTACCAGGCCGATCTGGGCGGGGAGAACTGACCGGGGAACCGGGTCGGAGCCGCCCGCGTCCAAGGGACATGCGACGCTCGATCGCCCTGTGGGGACTGCCGCTCCTGTTCCTCGCCGGCTGTGCCGCTCCCGGCGCCGGTCCGGCCACCGCCGCGGCCGACAGCGGTTGGCCGGCGTTCGACGGGCGGGCCGCCCAGGTGGCCGACGACTGGCGCCCCGGCGAGGCGTGGCGCAGCGGGTACGTGCCGCTCGAGGACGGCACGGTGCTGGCCGGCGACCCCGGCTTCGACAGCGACACCAAGTGGGCGTTCGAGCAGGGCTGGTACCGGGACCAGGTCGCCATGCCGACCAGCACGCCGGCCGACGGGACGATCCGCTTCCCCGACGGCACGCTGCGGGTGCCGCTGGTCAGCGCTGCCGAGGCGTACGCCCAGCTGGACAGGGGGGACCCGCCGCCCTGCCCGGGGCGGCCGATGAAGCCGCCGACGACGGGACCGGGGCGACCCGGACACGGCGGCCCGACGATCTACCCGGGGCCGGACGGCCCGGTCGCCACCCCGGCGGGCGAGCCCTGCGTGCCGCTGACCGTCACCGCGGTGACGCTGGGCAGCGCGACGGTCCGGACCAGCCGGGGCCCGGCTGACGTACCGGCCTGGCTGTTCACCGTGGCGGAGCTGCGGGTGCCGGTGGCCCGGGTCGCGGTCGCGCCGAGCGCGGTCGGTGCCGTGCCGCCGGGGACCGCCCCCACCGGGCCGGTCCCAAGCGGGGTGGTGACCGTGGAGAGCCTCGACGCGGTGGACGGCGCGCGCCTCGACTACCGGGTCGGCGTGGGCGCCTGCGACAGCGAGCCCACTCCGCTGGCGCTGGAGCGGGACGATCTGGTGGTGATCGGAGCCGGGGTCACCACCACCCCCGGTCCCTGCACCGAGCAGCTGGTCATCAAGCCGGTGACCGTCACGCTGAAGGCGCCGCTCGGCAAGCGGGCGGTGCTGGACGTGGGCAGCGGTACGGCGCTCGTGGTGGGACAGCGGTGAGCGGTCACAGGATCCGGGGCACGTCGGTGCTGATCGGTGCCGGCAGCACCGTCGGCCGGTCGGCGGCGAGCGCCGCGTCCAGCGCCGCAGCGAGCCCGTCCGGCGACTCCACCACCGTGGCCGCGCAACCGTAGCCCCGCGCCACCGCGGACACGTCCAGGCCGGGCAGGTCCAGCCCGGGCACCCCCGGCGTGTGCTTCAGGTCGGCGAACGCCTTGAGGATCGCGTACTGGTGGTTGGCCGGGACCACGACGGCGAGCGGCAGCCGCAGTTGCACCGCCGTCCAGAGCGCCTGCACCGAGTAGTGGAAGGAGCCGTCGCCGATCACGGCCACCACCGGCCGGCGGCGCCCGGTGTCCCGCTCGGCGAGGGCGATCCCCACCGCCGCCGGCAGGCCGAATCCCAGGCCGCCGCTGGCCATCGTGAAGTACGACCGGGGCCGGTCGACCCGCAGCCGGCGGCGCAGCGCGGCCAGGTTGGACGGCGACTCCTGCACCAGCACGCCGTCGGCCGGCCAGTGCCGGGCCAGCGCGGTGAAGAGCGCGTCGGCGCTCGGCGGCTCGGTGACCTCGGGTGGGGCCGGGTCGGGGCGGGCGGCCGGGGGCGGCCGGTCCGCCGGCGGCACCAGGTCCAGCAGGCCGGCCAGGGCCAGCCCGGCGTCGCCGAGCAGGCTCTCCCCGACCGGGGCTCGGGCCGACTCGTCCGGGTCGTCGGTGACGTGCAGCAGCCGGGACTCCTCCGGCAGGTAGTCGCCGGGCACGTGCGGGTAGTAGCGGAACACCGGGGCGCCGACCACCAGGACCGTGTCGTGCCCGCGCAGCGCGTCGGCGAGCGGGCCGATCGCGTAGGGCAGGACGCCCCGGAAGTGCGGGTGGTCCTCGGGGAAGACGGCCCGCTCCGGGGCCGGAGCGGACCAGACCGGGGCGGCCAGCCGCTCGGCCAGCGCCACGGCCGCCGGCCACGCGTCGGCCCGGTCCACCGCCGCGCCCAGCACCAGCACCGGGGCCCGGCTGCCGGCCAGCACCTCGGCGAAGCCGCGCAGCCGGTCCGGGTCCGGGGCGGTCCGGGTGGACACCGTCCGCACCTGCGGGGGCCGGTCGGCGGGCTGGCGCCAGTCGTCCATGGGCAGGGAGAGGAAGACCGGCCCGGAGGGGGGCTGCACGGCGGTCGCGTACGCCCGCATGAAGGCCGCCGGGATGTCCTGCGCACGGGCCGGCTCGTGGCTCCACTTGACGTACGGCTGGGTCAGCTCGGCCGCCCGGCGGCTGGCCAGCCGCGGCTCGATCAGCAGCATCTCCCGGGTCTGCTGGCCGGCGGTCACGATCAGTGGAGTCTTGTTGTGCCAGGCGGTGACGAGGTTGCCCATGCCGTTGCCGGTGCCCGGGGCGGTGTGCAGGTTGACGTGCGCGGGGCGTCCGGTGGCCTGCGCGTAGCCGTCGGCCATGCCCACCGCCGACGCCTCGTGCAGCGCGTGCACGTAGCGGAAGTCGGCCGGGAAGTCCTGGAGGAACGTCTCCTCGGTCGAGCCGGGGTTGCCGAAGACGGTGGTCAGGCCGAGGTCGCGGAGCAGGTCGTACGTCGTGTCGCGGACCGTTGCCATCGTCGGCTGCCTCCGTCCCCCCGTGCGTTGCCGGAGACGGCCCGGTGATCAGTCCCCCGACCAACCGAATTTATCGGTCCTCGGTTGACTTTTCGGGTGCTTCCCGGCGGTCAGGGGAGCGGGAACGGCAGCTTGATCCCGTCGAGCGCGTGCCCGCACGGGCAGTCCCGCTCGGTCGGCAGCGCCGCGACCGCGTCCAGCAGCACCGTGCGCAGCACGTCGATGTTCTCCGCGAACACCCGGAAGACCTCCTCCTGGGTGACCGACTCGCCGGCCTCCACGCCCGCGTCCAGGTCGGTGACCAGCGCGATCGACGTGTAGCAGAGGGCCAGCTCGCGAGCGAGCACTGCCTCCGGGTGACCGGTCATGTTGACCACGGTGCCGCCGATCGCGGCGAACCAGCGCGACTCGGCGCGGGTGGAGAAGCGCGGCCCCTCGACCACCACCACCGTCCCGCCGTCGACCGCCGGCACGTTCCGTCCGGCGGCCGCGTCGAGCAGCGTCCGGCGCCCGGTGGGGCAGTACGGGTCGGCGAACGGAACGTGCACCGCGCCCCGGTCGTAGTAGGTCTGCACCCGGCCGCTGGTGCGGTCGATCAGCTGGTCCGGCACCACGAACGTGCCCGGGCCCAGCTCGGGCCGGAGCCCGCCGACCGCGCACGGGGCGAGCACCTGGCGCACGCCGAGCGAGCGCAGCGCCCACAGGTTCGCCCGGTACGGGATCCGGTGCGGCGGGTAGCGGTGGTCCCGCCCGTGGCGCGGCAGGAACGCCACCCGGCGGCCGCCCACCTCGGCGATGGTGACCGCGCCCGACGGCGCGCCGTAGGGCGTGTCCACCTCGTGCTCGGTGGCGCCGTCGAGCAGGGCGTAGAGGCCCGACCCGCCGATCACCGCCAGCTCGGCCGTTGGACCCATGCGGCCCTCCCTCGATCCTGTCGCGATCACCCGACTGTCAGACCTTAGCCAGCGGGCGGGGTGCAGGCTATGGTGCGTGGCATGGCGTTGACAGCGTGGACGCCCGACGACGGCGGGTGCGCCGCACCGGCGTACGGCTGACGGGTGTCGGACATGCAGGGTGAGGGACAGGCGATCGGTGGCCGGGCCATGGACTCGATGACCGGGCGGCTGCTGGTCGCGACTCCGACGCTCAAGGACCCCAACTTCGACCGCACTGTCGTGCTGCTGGTCGCCCACGAGCCCGGCGGCGCGCTCGGGGTGGTGCTGAACCGGGCCACCGAGGTACCGGTGGCCGACGTCCTGGGCGACTGGAGCGACCTGGCCCGGCATCCCGCGGTGCTCTTCGAGGGCGGGCCGGTGCAGCCCGACTCGGCCATCTGCCTGGCCCGGATGCGGCACCCGATCAAGCCGGTGAAGGGCTTCCACCGGGTCTCCGGCGCGGTCGGCACCATCGACCTGTCGGTTGACCCGGAGCGGCTCCGGGACGCCATCGGCGGGATCCGGGTCTTCGCCGGCTACTCCGGTTGGGGCGCCGGCCAGCTCGAACGAGAGGTCGAGGAGGGGTCCTGGTTCGTCCTCGACGCCCTCCCCGGGGACGCCTTCGTCGACCGGCCGGACGACCTCTGGCCGATGGTGCTGCGGCGGCAGGGCGGCATGATGGCGGCGGTCGCCCATTTCCCCCCGGACGTGGCGCTGAACTGACCGGCGGGTGGGGGACCCCGCGATATGACCATGCCGGCCGGCGTGTGTATAGTTCTCTGCGTGCCCGGGCGACCGGGGACGACAGCAAGGGGCCGTGGCGCAGCTGGTAGCGCACCACACTGGCAGTGTGGGGGTCAGGGGTTCGAGTCCCCTCGGCTCCACCCGCAAATCGGGTATGTCCGATTAACGAAAGCCCAGCTCATTCGTGAGCTGGGCTTTCGTTTATCTGGGGCGGGTGGGATCTTCGATGGCGAATGTGGCGGTGCGCGAACCACACCTGCGGCCGTGAAAGTCGGCTGGCGCGTTCGGGTGGCGGCAGATGGGCTGCAACCAGTCCGACCTCACGCCCCGGCGAGCGACTGAGAGATGCTCATGATTCGCTGTGTGGTCGATTCCGTCAGGGTGATGGGTGTGCGTCGGTCGAAGTCGGCGGGTTTGCCCCAGTAGGTGGCTGTGGGCCAGTCGTCGTTCAGGATCGCCTGGACGGGGTTGCGCGCTGACTCCTGGAGGGAGTTGAAGAACAGCGGACCGGTGACCTTGGCCATCGCGCGGAAGTACCACGGTGTCATGCGCAGGATGTCGGTCTTCGCGGCGCCGGCGTTAATCACACCAGCGAGCAGGCCCGGCTCGGTCTGCGCAAGGTGGGCGGCGTAGTGATGGTTGCCGAGCTGGATGGGTTTGCGGTCGCGGGCGAAGTCGAACGGCTCGAACCCGGGGAACCTGTCCAGGTTCGCGTCGGCTGACGGCGGGACACTCGCGGTCATCATGACCACGCGCGGGCGCTCGGCCGCGCGCAGCGCGGGCAGCAGCAGCTCGGTGAGGTGGTACCGGCTCAGGTAGTTGACCGCGAAGAACGGGTGTAGCCCGTCCGCGGTACGCATCTCCTTGGAGGTGAACACGCCGGTGGAGTGCAGGAGCGCATCGAGGCGGTCGTGTTCACCGAGGATCTGTTTGGCCGCCTGCCGTACGCCCTCGTGAGTGGACAGGTCGGCGGAGATGAACGAGGCACGCTCGGCCGCGTCCCCGAGAGACGCGAGGGCTTGCCCACCCTTGCGTTGGTCGCGTCCGAGAAGGATGACGCGGTGGCCGTGGGCGAGGAGGTCTCGGGCGGCCTGTAGGCCGATGCCGCTGTTGCCTCCGGTCATGAGCGTGGTATGCATGGGCTTCCTTCGATGACGGTGCTGCTTGCAATGCCTGCATGTCACCACCTCGGCGGCGCCATGCCGGGCCTGGGATGGGCGGCTAGGCGGTGAACGAGTACGTGCCGAACCGGCCCCAGACGACCACGGCGGCCAGGATCAGCAGCACCACGTTCATGGTGATCATCTGTGTTTCCTTGCGCCGGGCGTGGGTGATCGCCGCACCGGCCATCAGCAGCACGAGGCCCAGCGCGGCCAGCGGCACCAGCACCTGCGCGATCCCGAACAGGGCCGGAAGGATCAGCCCCACCGCGGCGAGCACCTCGGCCGTGCCGATGAACTTGACCGCGCCGTCGCTGAGGTCTTCGGTCCACGCCAGCCCAGAGCTGGCGAGTTTCTGCTTCGGCTGAGTGAGCTTCATGGTGCCGACCGCGAGGAAGAACGCGGCGAGCAATCCGGCGATGATCCATAATACGACGTTCATGTGCTCGGCAACCCCTAGATAACTTCAACGTTGGAGTAAACCTAGTGCGGATTACTTCAAGGTGCAACCTCTCTGTGGTTTGGTATGCTTCAGCCTTGAAGCTATGCTGACTGACGTGGACACCGAAAACCTGCGGGAACCGCGCTGGCTGGACGCCGACGAGCAGAGGACCTGGTACGCGTTCGCGTACGCGCTCAACCGGCTGCCGGCCGCCCTCGACGCGCAGATGCAGCGTGACGCGGACATCACCCAGTTTGAGTACATGGTGCTGTCGGCGCTGTCGATGATGCCCGGCCGGACCCTGCGGATGAGCGTGTTGGCCGAGTACACGGCCAGCACGCTGTCGCGCCTGTCCAACGTCGTCGGCAAGCTGGAACAGCGTGGCTGGGTGCGCCGAACGCCCGACCCGGCCGACCGCCGCGCCAGCCTCGCCGCCCTCACCGACGACGGCTGGGGCAAGGTTGTGGCCAGTGCACCCGCCCACGTCGACGAGGTCCGCCGCCTGGTCTTCGATCCGCTGACCAAGGCACAGCAGCGCCAACTGCGGCTGATCGCCGACCGCATCCTCAACGCCATCGACCCCGACCGCGATCCCAGCGCCTCGCCGATAACCGAGGACTAGCTGGTCGTCTATCAGCCGCGGCCTGGCCCGCCTAGCCTGGCCGGTTCCACCCTTCCCAAGAAGGTAGGAACACCTCCATGCCCACCATCGCCATCGTCGGAGCCGGCGCCGGCCTCGGTGCCTCCATCGCCAAAGTCTTCGGCGGCCACGGCTTCAACGTCGCGCTGATCTCCCGCAGCAAAGCAAGGGCAACCTGCAAACCCTGGTTGCACAGCTCGCCGAATCCGGCGTCAACGCCGCCGCGTTCCCTGCCGACGTCACCGACCGCCCCGCCCTGACGGCCGCGCTCAACGATGCCGCAACGCACTTCGGCGGCATCGACGTGCTGGAGTACTCGCCCTACGCCGGTCTCACGCAGATCAGCCCGCAGGACGTGACCGTGGACACACTGCAAGCCGCGCTCGACCACGCCCTTTACGGCGCGGTCAGCGCCACACAAGCAGTCCTGCCCGCATGCTGCAAGCTGGCAACGGCACGCTGCTGTTCACCACCGTCGGAGGATCGATCAACCCATATCCGATGCTCGCCACCGTCAACGCCGCAGGCGCCGCCCAGCGCAACTGGGCCATCAACCTCAACACGCCCTCGCCGGCAAGGGCATCCATGTCGCCACCGTGGCCATCAACGTCTTCATCGGCACCCAGCCACCCGCTGAAGGCATCCCCTACGCCGCACCCGACGACATCGCCCAGACCTACTGGCACCTGCACACCACGCGTGACCAGGCCGAGCCTCTCGTCACCCGCTGACCGATACCACCCCCGGCGGTGGGCCGTGGAACTCCACCACTCAAAGCAGCGCGGGGCGAGCCGCAACACCGCCTCGCCCCGCGCCTCGGGCACACGCTCTCGGCGAGCCGTCGGCCTAAGTCGTACGGCTACCTGCTACCTCCGGCGTGTTCTGACGGCGGAAACAACCACAGCAGGCCCCTGGGCAGTTTGAATGCGGTTCGGGTTGTGCCACATCGGGTCCACCAATCGACGTGATCTCGCCCTTGACCTGTGCTTCTCGGCTCGCACGCTGACTTCGAGTATAGTCTGGGCTATAGTTGACCCATGCGTCACGGCCCCGCCCGTCGCTGGGCGATCAGGACCACAGGCGACGTCCGCGACTGGTTGCGGTCGCTGCGTCAGACTGATCCTGCGACGTACCGCTCCGTCAACGTAGCGATCGACATGCTCGCTGACGCCGGCCCGGGTCTGGGGCGTCCATTGGTCGACACGCTCAAAGGTTCGAGCATCAGCAACCTGAAGGAGCTGCGACCGAGGTCCGGCCGGGATGTCGCCGTTCGGGTTCTGTTCGTCTTCGATCCCTGGTCGCAGGCGGTGCTGTTGGTGGCCGGTAACAAGGCCGGCGACTGGACGCGGTGGTACGAGGAAGCGATCCCGATCGCTGAGGTCGCGTACGAGGGCTGGCTCGCCTTTGAGAGGAAGCGGAGGGAGGGCTGATGAGCGACTTCCATGACTGGGACGACGTCCGTGCCGAGTTGCACGACGGGAACGACGACGCGCTCGACGTGGAGCGCGCCCGCACGGAGGCGTGGATCAGCGCGTTCCACCTGGCCGAGGAGCGTAAGCGTCTCGGTCTCACCCAGCGGCAGGTGGCTGAGCTGATGGGGGTCACGCCTGGCCGGGTCAGCCAGATCGAGAACGGCGATCTGGAGGCCAACGAGGTCGCGACTCTGAGCCGGTACGCGCGAGCGCTGGGCGCCCGCATGCGGATCATCTTCGACTACGGCAGTGACCTCCGTCAGATCGCCTGATCCTGCGCCGGGCCGACGAGCCGCGCTCCTGACCTGCGCATCCGCAGCGGCAACGGGTCACCGGCGATGGTCGCCGGTTGGTTCGCATGGTGGTACCTCCGGCCCACCCAAGCGAAACGCCCTGGTGAGGAACCAAATCTCCCACCAGGGCGTTTGTCATTTCTCCTGCTCTTGAACCGCTACGTGCCAGATTCAGGAGATGGCCTTGCCTCGCGCCTCCTCGATCAGCGCGCCATCAGCTCTTTGCGCGTCGCGCCGCTCTGCGCCGACCACCTGCTGCGGGCATGGCGTAGGTCGTGCAGGTGTAGACCGGCGGACTGTGCCAGGTGCCGTTCCACGTGTTGTGTCAGCGTTTCGCTCCAGCGCGGTCCATCATCGAGCCGATGGTCACGGTCGTCCGGCGACGGCTGACCAGGCGTTCCGCCTGTACCATTAAGCGGTTCATCGTGCCGGTGATCACGCTGAGCGGTGGGGTGCGCTGGTCGAGGGCCTTGAGGGCAATCTTGACGACCTTGTCCGGGCGCATCCGGTTAGTGCCGCCGTCGGGCCTGGGCGCCCGCCACGTCGAAGAATTCGGTCTCGGTGGCGCCTGGCGAGAGCGCCATCACACGTAGCCCGGTGTTGCGAGACTCGTACCACACTGCCTCGGTGAAGCTGAGCACGAAAGCCTTGGTCGCGCCGTAAACGGCCATGGTCGGCGTCGGCTGGTAGGCCGCCACGCTCGCGACATTGACCAGCACGCCGCGTCCGTGGGTGCGCAGTCGTTCGATGAAGGCGCGGCTGAGGTCGACGAGGCTGGTGACGTTCACGGCGATCTCGTCGGCCAGCCGCTGCGAGTCCTCTCGGTGGAACGCGGCGTTGGTACCGAAGCCGGCGTTGTCGATCAGGCTGGTGACCGTCAGGCCACGCACGGTCAGGGCGGCGTCGAGCGCTGCTCCGACGCCAGGGGTGGCGAGGTCCATGGCGACCGGGGTCGCGGTGATCCCGTACGCGGGCCCGAGCTCACCGGCGAGCCGCTTCAGCCTGTCTAGCCGCTGGGCAACGAGCACGACGTCGGAGCCGCGCGCGGCGACCTGCCGGGCGAACTCGGCGCCGATGCCCGCGCTGGCGCCGGTGATCGGGGTGGCCGCGAGTCACTCGAAGAGCTGGTCATCTCGGCCGTCGCGGCAGTGCGCGGCAGAGCGCCTGGCGGCTGACGGGCTCAGCCTAT
>NZ_JBJZOG010000154.1:0-11159 GCF_047200535.1 Micromonospora mangrovicola
CACGAACAGGGCGATCCGCATGTTCACCCACCCATCCGGGTCTCAGCGGCCCGCCAGGTCGCCTCGTCGCCGCGCGGTTCGTACCGCACGATGCGCTGCGTCTGGCGCAGCACGGCCCGCAGGGCCGCGAGGTCACCGTCGATCGCGCCGGCGGCACGGGCTTGCACCAGAATGTTACCGAGCGCGGTGGCCTCGACCGGTCCGGCGAGTACCGGTATTCCGCAGGCGTCGGCGGTGAGCTGGCACAGCAGGTTGTTGCGGGCGCCGCCACCGACGATGTGTACGGCATCGACGTGCCGGCCGGACAACTGCTGCGCCTGGCGGACGGCACGGCGGTGCGCCAGTGCCAGGCTGTCGAGTATGCAGCGAACGGTTGCCGCCGGACCGGCGGGTACCGGCTCGCCGGCGCGCCGGCAGGCGTCGGCGATCCGCGTCGGCATGTCGCCGGGTGGCAGAAACGTGGAGTCGTCGGGGTCCACGACGGACCGGAACGCCGGTTCGCCGGCCGCGCGGTTCAGCAGATCGGGCAGGTCAAGGGTGCCCCAGGTGCGCAGCGACTCCTGCAGGAGCCACAGGCCCATCACGTTACGAAGATAGCGGATCGTCCCGTCCACCCCGGACTCGTTGGTGAAGTTGGCCAGTCGACTCGCCTCGGTGAGCACCGGGGCGTCGAGTTCGACTCCGACCAGGGACCAGGTGCCGCAGGAGATGTAGGCGAAGTGGTCCCCCGCCGCCGGCACGCCCACCACCGCGGACGCGGTGTCGTGTGAGCCCACCGCCACCACCTCCGGCTCGCCGGGCAGGCCCAGGTCGGCCAGGGCGGGCCCGATCCTGATGCCGGGCTCCCGTAGCGGCGGGAACAGGTCGGTACGAATCCCGGCGTCCACCATCAGGTCGACCGCCCAGTCCCGGCGGTGCACGTCGTACAGCTGGGTCGTCGAGGCGTTGGTGACCTCCGCGCCGACCTCACCGGTGAGCCAGTACGCGATGAGGTCCGGGATCAGCAGCAGCCGGGCGGCGGTGTCCAGCTGCGGCGTGCCGGCCGCCGCGACGAGCTGGTAGAGGGTGTTGAACGGTAGTTGCTGCAAGCCAGTGGTCGCGTAGAGGCGCCCCGCCCCGAGCTGCTTGGTCACCCGCTCGGGGATCCCGTCCGTGCGGGTGTCGCGGTAGTGCACCGGGTTGCCGAGCAGCGCACCGGAGGTGTCGAGCAGCCCGTAGTCGACGGCCCACGAGTCGACGCCGATGCTGGTCACCGGGCCGGCGGTTCGCAGGCCGTCGAGGACACCGCGCCACAGGGCGAGGATGTCCCAGTGCAGGGTGCCGCCGACGCGTACCGGCTCGTTGGGAAACCGGTGCGCCTCGGTGAGCTCCAACCTGGCGGGCCCGACGTGGCCGACCATGACCCGGCCGCTGGACGCGCCCAGGTCCACCGCCGCGAGGTGAACGACGCCGCTCACCGCATCCTCCGCTTCTTCACGATCACCGTCGTCCCCATCTCGCGCCGGCCGGATCAGCGGAGGAAGGCGGCGGCGACGCCAGCGTCCACCGGGAGGTGCAGCCCCGTCGTGTGGGACAGCTCGCCGCCGGTGAGGACGAAGACGGCGTTGGCGACGTGTTCCGGCAGCACCTCCCGCTTGAGCAGGGTGCGCTGGGCGTAGAACTCGCCCAGCTTCTCCTCCGGTACCCCGTAGACGGCGGCGCGCTGGGCGCCCCAGCCGCCGGCGAAGATGCCGGAGCCGCGCACCACGCCGTCGGGGTTGATGCCGTTGACCCGGATGCCGCAGCCGCCCAGCTCGGCGGCGAGCAGGCGGACCTGGTGGGCCTGGTCGGCTTTGGCCGCCCCGTACGCAACGTTGTTCGGGCCGGCAAACAGGGAGTTCTTGCTGGAGATGTAGACGATGTCGCCGCCCATCCCCTGGTCGATGAGGACCCGGGCGGCCTCGCGCGAGACCAGGAAGGAGCCCTTGGCCATCACGTCGTGCTGGATGTCCCAGTCCGCCTCGGTGGTGTCGAGCAGGGATTTCGACAGCGACAGCCCGGCGTTGTTGACCACGAGGTCCAGTCCGCCGTAGGCGAGCACGGCCGCGCGGACCGCGTCCGCGACGGCTTCGGCGTCGGTGACGTCGACCGGCACGGCCACCGCGACGTCCGGGCCGCCCAGCTCACCGGCGACCCGTTCGGCGGCTGCGGCGTCGCGGTCGGTGACGACCACGCACGCGCCCTCGGCGGCGAGCCGGTGGGCGATGGCCCGGCCGATACCGGACCCGGCACCGGTGACCAGGGCGATCCGGGTGGCGAGAGGCTTCGGTTTCGGCATCCGGGCGAGCTTGGCCTCTTCGAGCGCCCAGTATTCGATGCGGAACTTCTCGGCCTCTTCGATCGGCGCGTACCGCGACACCGCTTCGGCACCCCGCATGACGTTGACGGCGTTGACGTAGAACTCGCCGGCGACCCGGGCGGTCTGCTTGTTGGCGCCGTAGCTGAACATGCCCACGCCGGGGATGAGGACGACCGCCGGATCTGCGCCGCGCATCGTCGGGCTGTCCGGGCTCGCGTGCCGCTCGTAGTATGCGCGGTAGTCGTCGCGGTAGGCGGCGTGCAACTCCCTGAGCCGCGCGACGGTTTCCTCGATCGGCGCCGTCGGTGGCAGGTCGAGCACCATGGGACGGACTTTGGTGCGCAGGAAGTGGTCGGGGCAGGAGGTGCCGAGCGCGGCGAGCGCGGGGTGCCGCTCGCGGGCGACGAAGTCGAGCACCACGTCGCTGTCGGTGAAGTGGCCGACCTGCGGCCGGTCGGTCGACACCAGGCCGCGCAGTACCGGTGCCAGCGCGGTGGCGCGGGCGCGCCGCTCGGCCGGCGGCAGCGGCTCGTAGCCGCTTACCACCGGGCCGAACGGCTCGGGCCGGCCGTGCTCGTCGAGGTACGCCTGCGCGGTGCGGATGATTTCCCGCGAGTGGCGCTCGCACTCCTCGCTGGTGGTCCCCCAGGCGGTGATGCCGTGCCCGCCGAGGATGACGCCGATCGCCTGCGGGTTCGCCTTCGCGACGGCGGAGATGTCGAGGCCGAGCTGGAAGCCGGGTCGGCGCCACGGCACCCACAGCACCCGGTCACCGAAGATTTCCTTGGTCAGCTCCGGCCCGTCGGCGGCGGTGGCGATGGCGATGCCGGCGTCGGGGTGCAGGTGGTCAACGTGCGGGGCGTCGACCAGGCCGTGCATGGCCGTGTCGATCGACGGCGTCGCGCCGCCCCGCCCGTGCAGGCAGTAGTCGAACGCGGCAACCATCTCGTCCTCGCGGTCGACGCCGGGGTAGACGTCGGCCAGGGCGCGCAGCCGGTCGAGCCGCAGCACCGCCAGACCGGCCTCGGTGAGGGTGCCGAGGTCGCCGCCGGAGCCCTTGACCCACAGCAGCTCGACGGGGCCGCCGGTCACCGGGTCGGTGGTCTCGCCCTTGGCGGAGGTGTTGCCGCCGGCGTAGTTGGTCGTGGTCGGGTCGGCGCCGAGCTGGTTGCTGCGGGCCACGAGTGCCTGAACCTCGGAGTGCATCGTCCTCTGTCCTCTATCTGTGTTTCTCGGGTGGCGTTCAGGCGCCCCAGCCGGCCTGCTGGCCGCCGACGCGGTCCGTGCGGATCTTGTCGAAGTAGCCGGAGCGGGCGTAGGCGGCCATGGGGTCCGGGTCCAGGCCCAGGTCGGCGCGCAGCTCGGCGAGCAGCGGCCGCACGTCGCTGTTGTAGGCGTCCATCAGCACCGCGTTCGCGCCGAGCACGTCACAGGACTCCTGCGCGGCCGCGAGGGCCTCGGCGTCGACGAGCAGCGCCTTGGCGGTGGCCTCCTGCACGTTCAGCACCGACCGGATGATCGCCGGGATCTTCGGCTCGATGTTGTGGCACTGGTCGAGCATGAACGCGATGCCCGCCTCTGGGCGCAGGGCGTCACCCCGGACGATCTCGTACATGATGCGGAACAGCTGGAACGGGTCCGCGGAGCCGACCATGAGGTCGTCGTCAGCGTAGAAGCGGGAGTTGAAGTCGAACGCTCCGAGCTTTCCGGCCCGCAGCAGGAACGCCACGATGAACTCGATGTTGGTGCCGGGCGCGTGGTGGCCGGTGTCGATGACGACCTGGGCCTTGGGCCCGAGTTCCAGGCAGTGCGCGTAGGCGGTGCCCCAGTCCGGCACGTCGGTGGTGTAGAAGGCCGGCTCGAACAGCTTGTACTCCAGCAGCATGCGCTGGTTGTCGCCGAGCCGGTCGTACGTCTCGCGCAGGGCGGTGGCGAGCCGGTCCTGCCGGGTGCGGATGTCGTCCTGGCCGGGGTAGTTGGTGCCGTCGGAGAACCAGAGCTTGAGGTCGCGGGAGCCGGTGCGGTCCATGATGTCCACGCACTCGAGCAGGTGGTCGATCGCCTTGCGGCGGACGCCCGGGTCGGGGTTGGTGACGCTGCCCAGCTTGTAGTCGTTGTCCTGGAACACGTTGGCGTTGACTGCGCCGAGGGCGACGCCCTGGTCGGCGGCGTACCTGGCCAGGTCGGCGTAGTCGTCGACGCGGTCCCACGGGATGTGCAGGGCCACCGTCGGCGCGACGCCGGTGAGCCGGTGTACCACCGCGGCGTCGGCGATCTTCTCGTACGGGTTGCGCGGCACGCCGTCCTGCGGGAAGACCTTGAACCGGGTGCCGGAGTTCGCGTACGCCCAGGACGGGGTTTCGATGCGCTGGCGGCGCAGGGCCTGCTTGATCCGCTCCCGGGCCGGCGCGTCGGACTGGCTCATGCTTGTTCTCCCGTCTGGGCGGCGAGCTGTGCCTCGAGGTTGAAGACCTCCGCCAGCGGCCGCATGGCGCGGTCTGCCGCGCCCTGGTCGAGGTTGAGGAAGAAGGACGCCATCTCCGCCTGCCAGCGGCTGTTGACGTCGCGGGTCTGCATGGCGGCCTGGGCCGCCGCGAAGTCGTCGGTCACCAGGAATCCCACCAGCAGGCCGTCCCCGCGGAGGAAGAGCGAGTAGTCGCGCCATCCGCACTCGGCGAGGGCGGTGAGCATCTCCGGCCAGACCCGCTCGTGCCGGGCGCGGTACTCGTCGAGGCGGGCCGGGTCGACCTGCAGGGTGAAGCAGATGCGGGGCATGGTTCTCCCGTCGGCGCCCCGGCCGGCGCCCGCGAGGAGCGACGGCGCCGGCCGGGCGGCACGTCAGAACTTGAACTGGTCGATGTTGCTTTTGTCGAAGACGGTGGGCGGGCCGAGGACGACGACGCCGTCCTTGCCGACGGTGAACTCGCCGAGCTTGCCGGCCTTGAACTTGTCGTTCTCGGCGCCGGTGATCTGTCCCGAGGCGAGCGCCGCACCGGCGTAGGCGGCGAGGTAGCCGAGGTCGGCCGGATTCCACAGGGCGAACGCGTCGACGGTGCCGTCCTTGACGTACTCGCGCATCTGGTTCGGGGTGCCGAGGCCGGTCAGCTTGACCTTGCCCTTGTACTGCGACCCGCTGAGGTAGCGGGCGGCGGCGGCGACGCCGACGGTGGTCGGGGAGATGATGCCCTTGAGGTTGGGGTAGGACCGCAGCAGGCCCTGGGTCTCCTGGAACGACTTCTGGTCGTCGTCGTTGCCGTACGCCACCGTGACGAGCTTGATCTTGCTGTGCTCGGGCTTCTTCAACTCTTCTTTCATCAGCGCGATCCAGGCGTTCTGGTTGGTCGCGTTGGCGGTGGCGGACAGGATGGCGATCTCGCCCTCGCCACCGATCTGCTGGGAGATGAGCTTGACCTGGTTCTCGGCGATGCCCTCGGCGGTCACCTGGTTGACGAAGATCTGCCGGCACTCCGGCTTCGTGTCGGAGTCGAAGGTGACGATCTTCGCGCCGGCCGCCTTCGCCTGGTTCAGCGCCCCGCAGATCGCGTTCGGGTCGTTGGCCGAGGTCACGATGACGTCCATGCCCTGCTGGGACAGCGTGTTGATGTAGCTGACCTGGGACGAGGCGCTGGCCTCGGACGGGCCGACCTCCTTGAACTCGCCCTTGAACTCGGTGACCGCCTCCTTGCCACCGTTGTCTGAGGTGGTGAAGTAGGGGTTGTTCACCTGCTTCGGCAGGAAGGCGATCTTGAGCCCTTCCTTGAGCTTCGCATCCGGGTTGGCAGCGCCACTGGCCTGCGCGCCGCCGCCGCTGTCGTTGCCGGAGTTCTCCCGGGTGGTGCCGCCGCAGGCGGTGGAGCCGAGCAGCAGCACGGCGAGGGTGAGGGCGGTGGCCCCGGCACGGAGCCGTCGGTACGTGGACATCGGTATCCTTTCGGGGTGGTGGGGGAAGCGCCGACGGTCACGACGCGCTGAGCTGCGCGCGTCGCCGCCGGCGGTGCAGCCGGGCGCGGACGTCCGCGACGGCGTTGGGGAGTACCACGGAGACGATCAGCAGGGTTCCGGTGACGATGGTCAGCGCGTTGGCGTCGACGTCGGCGAGCTGCAAGGCGTTGCGCAGCACCCCGAGGAGCAGGACGCCGGCCACTACGCCGAGCAGCCCTCCCCGGCCGCCGAAGATCGACACTCCGCCCAGCAGCACCGCGGTCACCACGGTCAGCTCCAGGCCGGTGGCGTTGTCGCCACGGGCGCTGGCGTAGCGCAGGGTCCAGAAGATCCCGACCAGCCCGCCGACGGCCCCGGAGACCACGAAGAGCCAGAACTTGGTCCGGGCCACCGACACGCCGGCGAACGTGGCCGCCTCGTCGTTGTTGCCCATCGCGTACAACGCCCGCCCGACCGGGGTGGCGTGCAGCACGACGCCGAACACCAAGGCGAGCAGGAACACCGGGACGACGGCGGCGGGGACCGACGTGCCGGGGATGGTCTGCACGGCGGCAGCGGTCCAGCTGGCCGGGAAGTCGGCCACCGCCTGGTCGCCCAGCACGACGAACGACAGTCCCCGGTACAGGGCGAGGGTGCCGATGGTCACGGCCAGCGACGGCAGTCCGAAGCCGGTGATGAACAAGCCGTTGACCGCGCCGAGCACCGCGCCGATCAGCACCACCAGGACGCAGATCAGCTCCAGGGACAGCCCGCTGGACAGCCACATCTGCCCCATCAGGGTGCTGCTCAGGCCGACCATGCTGGCCACCGACAGGTCGATCTCACCGGTGATGACGATCAGCGTCATGGGCAGCGCGAGCAGGGCCAGCGGCACCAGGTCGAGCAGCAGGAACTGGACGTTGCGGCCGGTGGCGAAGTTCTGCACCGACAGGCTGGCCAGCAGCACCGCCACCAGCAGGACGGCCACGATCGCCGCGTCCCAGGTGCCGAGCGCGCCGCGCAGCCCGGCCAGGCGGCCCGCCTCCCGCTCGGTGTCCGCGCCGGACGGCGGCGCGGCGTACAGGCTGTCATGCGCCATGGAGGCTTCTCCCTCGGAGCCGGGCCGCCATCCGCAGGGCCAGGAGCCGGTCCAGGCCGATGGCGGCGAGGATGAGCGTGCCGACGACGGCCTGCTGCCAGAACGGGTCGATGCGCAGGACGGCCAGCGAGCTGCCGATCGTGGTGAGCAGGACGGCGCCGAGCGCGGCGCCGTAGGCGCTGCCGCTGCCGCCGAAGATGGCCACTCCGCCGACCACCGCCGCAGCGACGACCTGGAGTTCCAGGCCCGAGCCGGCGGCCGCGTCGAGGGTGCCAAACCGGGCGGCGTAGAGCACGCCGGCGAGGCCGGCGAGCGCGCCGTTGGCCACGAAGACGGCGAGGACGCGCCGGCCGACCGGGATGCCGGACAGCCGGGCGGCGGCCGGCTCGGAGCCGATGGCGTACAGCTCGCGACCGCTGCGGTAGGAGCGCAGGTAGAAGCCGACGGCGGCGACCACGACGAGCGCGACCAGGAAGAGCACCGGTACGCCGAGCACCGTCTGGTTGCCCAGGCGCAGGAACGACCGGGGCATGTCGGCGGCGTTGATCTGCCGGCCGGCGGCCCAGTAGTAGTCGACGCCGCGGAACGCGTAGAGGGTGCCCAGGGTGATGACCAGCGCCGGGACCTTGGCCACCGCGATCAGGCCGCCGTTGATCACCCCGCACACCGCCCCCAGCCCGACGCCGAGCAGGAGAGCGGCCGGCCAGGGGGCGCCCGGCGCGGCGAGGAACAGCTCGCCGGTGGCGAAGGCGACCAGCCCCAGGATCGACCCCACGGACAGGTCGACGTTGCGGGTGACGATGACCAGGGTCTGGCCGACCGCGAGGATCACCAGGATCGCGCAGCCCAGGAGCAGGTCCTTGATGCTCTGCGTGCTGAGAAAGCGGTCGTTGCGCAGCGTGGTGATCAGGATCAGCGCGCCGAGCGCGAGCAGCAGACTCAGTTCGCGCACAGCGAGCAGCCGTTCGGTGAGGGTGCGGCGCGGCCGACCGGGGCCGGGCGGCGGGTTGCCATCGACCCGTGCGGGCGCGCCGGTGTCGGTGAGGCTCATGCGGTCGCTCCTTGACCGGTCGCGGCGAACATCACGGACGTCTCGTCGGCCTCGGCACGGGGCAGCTCGCGGACCACCCGTCCCTCGTGCATCACCAGGACCCGGTCGGCCATGCCGAGCACCTCGGGCAGCTCGCTGCTGATCATCAGGATGGCCAGGCCTTCGCCGGCCAGCGCGGACAGCAGTCGGTGGACCTCGGCCTTGGTGCCGACGTCGATGCCGCGGGTGGGCTCGTCGATGATCAGGATCCGGGGTTCGGTGGCCAGCCACTTGGCGAGGACGACCTTCTGCTGGTTGCCCCCGGACAGGGTGGCCACCGGAGCGGGCAGCCGGGCGGCCTTGACCTGCAGCCGGCGGGTCCAGGCCCGGGCCTCGGCCCGCTCGGCGCCGCCGACAAGCAGGCCCAGGCGGCTCAGCGCCCGGCGGCGCGCCAGGGTGGCGTTGCGCTCCACCGACAGCTCCATGACAAGGCCCTGCTGCCGGCGGTCCTCGGGCACCAGGGCCATGCCAGCGGCGATCGCCTTGCGCGGGCTGCTCGGCGGCAGGACCCGACCGGCGACGCGAACCTCACCTGCGTCGTAGCGGTCGACACCGAAGACGGCGCGGGCCACCTCGCTGCGCCCGGCCCCGACCAGCCCCGCGAGGGCGACGATCTCACCGCCGCGGACGCTGAAGGACACGTCGGAGAAGACGCCGGCGCGGCTGAGGCCGCGCACCTCCAGCAGGGTGTCGCGTAGCTCGGTCGCCTGCTTCGGGAACAGCGAGTCGACGTCCCGGCCGACCATTCGCCGCACCACCTCGTCGACGGTGAGATCGGCCGTCCGGTCACTGGAGACCCAGGCCCCGTCGCGCAGCACCGTGAGCCGCTGGCACAGGTCGAACACCTCGTCGAAGCGGTGCGAGATGAACAGGACCGCCGCGCCGCGCTCACACAGCGACCGGGCGACGGAGAAGAGCCGTCGCACCTCGACGCCGGAGAGCGCGGCGGTCGGCTCGTCCATCACCAGGACGCGTGCGTCGAAGGAGAGCGCCTTGGCGATCTCGACGAGCTGTTGGTCGGCGATGGACAGCCCGCGCGCCGGACGGGCGGGGTCGATCCGTACGCCGAGGCGCGCGAAGAGCTGCTCGGCGGCGCGGTTCATCGCCTTGGTGTCGATGCGCCGCAGGCTCCGGCGCGGCTGCCGGCCCATGAAGATGTTCTCCGCGACCGTCAGGTCCGGGAACAGGGTCGGCTCCTGGTAGATGACGGCGATGCCGGCGGCGCGGGCGTCGGCCGGGCCGCGCAGCAGCAGCGGTTCCCCGTCGAGGCTCATCCGGCCGGAGTCCGGTGCGTGGGCGCCGGCGAGGACCTTGACCAGGGTGGACTTGCCGGCGCCGTTCTCTCCCACCAGGGCGTGGGCCTCGCCGGCGTGCAGTTCCAGATGCACGCCGCGCAGCGCGGCGACGGCACCGTAGGACTTGGCGATGCCGTCCAGGACGAGCAGCGGGGGTGAGGTGGTCCCGCCTGCGTCGGGGCTCATCCGACCCCCTTCTGAATCGTTTCATGCGACTTGGCTTAGGACGCTAGGGGCTGGCGTTCGAGGGCGTCAAGAGTTTCGAGGACATTTCTGGCCAGCATTGAGGGCCAACCGCATGAAACGTTTTAAGGCGTTGTAGACTCCCCGTTCGGAGCGACGTGCGGACCGTGCGTGAGCACAGATCGGCGAGGGAGCGATGGCAGCGGCAAGCATCAAGGAGGTGGCGCGGCACGCCGGCGTGTCCCTGGGCACCGTCAGCAACGTGCTCAACCGACCGAACAGCGTCACCCCGGCCACCCGCCAGCGTGTCCTGGACGCCATCGCCGAACTCGGCTACGTGCGCAACGACTCCGCCCGGCAGCTGCGCGCGGGGCAGAGCCGCACCGTCGCCATCGTCGTCCTCGACGTGGCCAACCCCTTCTTCACCGACGTGGTCCGCGGCGCGGAGCAGGTGGTCGAGGAAGCCGGCGCCATGCTCGTCGTCTGCAACAGCGGCGAGGACAGCGCCCGGGAACGCCGGCACCTCGAACTGCTCGAGGAGCAGCGGGTCCGGGGAGTGCTCATCACCCCGGTCGGTCACGGCCGCCAGCCCAACCTCGAACGGCTGCACCAGCGGGGCATCCCGGTCGTCCTCGTCGACCGGGGGTCCGGCCGTGCCAGCCGGTGCTCCGTCTCCGTCGACGACGTCATGGGCGGCCGGCTGGCCATGGAGCACCTCCTCGATCGGGGTCACCGCCACCTCGCGTACGTGGGTGGACCCTTCGCCATACAGCAGGTGGCCGACCGGCACGCGGGCGCGGAGTCGGCGCTGGCCGAGCGCGGGAGCGGCGCCGCTCTGCGGGTCGCGTCGACGACCAGCCTGACGGTCGCCGCCGGCCGGCGGGCGGCCGAGGAACTGTTGAGCCTTCCCGTGAGGCAACGTCCCAGCGCCGTGTTCTGCGCCAACGACCTGATCGCGCTCGGCGTGCTGCAGGAGGTGACGGCGCGCGGACTGCAGGTGCCGGACGACCTGGCGATCGTCGGGTACGACGACATCGAGTTCGCCGGAGCGGCAGCGGTGCCCCTGTCGTCGGTCCGCCAACCGCGCGAGCAGCTGGGGCGTACGGCGGCGCAGTTGCTGTTGGAGGAGGCCGAGGGCGGCGAGGCGCACCGCCACCGGCACGTGGTGTTCCAGCCGGAACTCGTCGTCCGCCGCTCCAGCGAGCGACCGCGGCACTGACTGGGCGGCCGCTG
>NZ_JBJZOG010000155.1:0-10021 GCF_047200535.1 Micromonospora mangrovicola
GGTCGGCGGCGGGTTGCCGCCGTTGACCACGTAGAGCAGCTTGTTGGGCGAGCCGCTGCCCGGGTTGGTCACCACGTTGCTGGTGGCGTTGTTCACCAGGTAGTCCCGGACCTGCTGCGGGGTCCAGGACGGGTTGGCGCTGGCCACCAGCGCCGCCGCGCCGACCACGTGCGGCGTCGCCATGGAAGTGCCGCTGATCGTGTTGGTCGCGGTGTCGCTGCTGTTCCAGGCGGAGGTGATCGACGAGCCCGGCGCGAAGATGTCCAGGCAGGTGCCGATGTTGGAGAAGGAGGACCGGGCGTCGGTGCTGGTGGTCGAGCCGACCGTGATCGCCTCGGCGGTCCGGGCGGGAGAGCTGTTGCAGGCGTTGGCGCCGGAGTCGTTGCCGGCCGCCACGCCGTAGGTGATGCCCGAGCTGATCGAGTTGCGGACCGCGGTGTCGAGGGTGCTGTCCGCGCCACCGCCGAGGCTCATGTTGGCCACCGCAGGCTTGATCGCGTTCTGGGTCACCCAGTTGACGCCGGAGACGACCCCGGCGGTGGTGCCGCTGCCCTGGCAGTTGAGCACCTTGACCGCGACCAGCTGCACGCCCTTGGCCAGCCCGTACGAGGAGCCGCCGACCGTTCCGGCGACGTGGGTGCCGTGGCCGTGGCAGTCGCTGTTGTTGCTGTCCGCCGTGTTGGTGCCCCAGGTGGCCCGGCCGCCGAAGTCGCTGTGCGTGGTCCGGATGCCGGTGTCGATGATGTAGGCGTGCACGTTGCTCGCCGTGTTCGGGTACGTGTACGAGTTGTCCAGCGGCAGGTTCCGCTGGTCGACCCGGTCCAGGCCCCAGGACGGCGGGTTCGTCTGGGTGCCGGCGATGGTGATCGTGTGGTTCTGCTCCACGTAGGCCACAGCGGGGTCGGCGGCGATCCGCATGGCGCCTCGGGCGTCCACCCGCGCCTCGAAGCCCCGCAGGGCGGCACCCCAGGTACGCGCCACCGTGCCGCCGTGCCGGCCGGTGAGCCGCCGCGCGGTGGCGTCGACCTGGCCGGGGGTGACCGCGACGTCCTTGAACACGACGAGATAGCTGTCCGCCACGGCGGTGGGCCCACCGGCGTTGCGGATCGCGTCGGCGGGTTCCGCGGCCGACGCGGGCGACGCGGCCGCGAGCATGGCCAGGGCGGCCACTCCGACGAGTACGGACCTGTGTGGGAGACCCATCTCCCTACCTCCTCCCGACCGGCCCAGGACCGTCCGCCCGGTGAGGCGCAGGCGAATCGACGCTGACCGATCAACAAGAGGCTAGGTCCACCGTCTGAACACTGTGAACATGCCGGATGTGCCATAACCCCGTGCGATGACCCCTACGGGAGGGCGTACGGGACGAACCGGGGGGTCGCCCCCGATTCGGTGGGCGTCGAACTGGGCAAGGCTGAGGACATGGACAGCAATCTCATCGTTCTACTTCCCGTCGCCGCCGTCTGGACGGCCGCCGGCGTGGTGGCGGACGGACTGCCCCGGCTGGACCGCGCCCGCGTCCTGCGCCGGCGTACCGGATGGCTGTCCGGACTTACCCTCACCGGCCTGGCGCTGACCGCGGCCGTCCTGGTCGCGGGCCTGGAGAGCACCGGGAGAACGCCGATCGACCGGGCCGCCTCCGCCCTCCTCCTCGCGGCGGCCCCCGCGTTGCTCGTCGCGGCCTGCACGGTCCGGCGGATCCGGCGGCTGCGGGCCGGCGCGGGCGCCTTCGCCGCCGCCCCGGACACGCCGGCCCCGCACGGGCTGCGCGCCACCTCAGCCCACCCGCTGATCGGGCTGCCGCTCCAGGTGACCGCGCTCGCGGTGCTCCCGGCCGTGATCTCGGCGGCGGGCGTCGACCTGCTCGCCGGGCCGGCTGTGACCGGGCCGGCCATCACCGTCGGGGCGCTCGGCGTCACCGTGATCGGGATACGCCACGCGCTGCGGCACAACCGGCTCGCCGAACGGGCCATGCCACCGGCGGTCGCCGTGTCACCGCGAGCGGCCGGCCCCCTGCACGTATAGCAGTTCGAGGATCGCCCGGGTCGCCTCGAACCAGCGGTCCAGCCAGCCGGGCGGGGGAACGCTGCCCCTGGGCGGCAGCTCCATCAGCAGGCCACGCAGCAACGGGTGGTCCACCAGGGACTCGGGCTGCTCGGGCGGCCAGCCGCTCGGCGGGAACGACGGTTCGGTGAGCGGGTTCGGATCCAGCGACGGCAGCGAGAGCGGCGGGGACGCCTGCTCCGGGGCGGCGGCGTCCCGGTCACCCGCTTCGGTGTCGGTGGAGACCACCTCGGTGAGGACTGTGTCCCGGCGCGCCCCGCGGTACTTGCCGCCGAACCGCTCCGGCTTGCCCGGGCCGTTGGTGAGATTCTCTGAACCGATCGTCGTCATCCGTCTCGCCTGCCTCGCTCGGTTGCCGATCTGTGCGGTTCAACGAGGCGGGACGGAACTGGCGACGGGCCGGACCGACCGGCCACGGAGACGAAAAGGTCCCACCCGGCCACGCTGCCGGGCGGGACCATACCTTCGGTCCGAACGCGACGGATCAGCCGCGGACGAACACACCATGCCTGGTGCCGGCGACGAAGGCGCGCCAGTCACCGGGGGCGAAAACCAGGGCAGGGCCGGTCTTGTCCTTTGAATCCCGGACACCGACCGCCCCGGTCACATACGCGACCTCCACGCAGTTGTCACAGTTCGGCCCGCTCTTCGAGCTCTTGAACCACGTCGCCTGCGTCAGGTCCACGGGGAATTCCTTGGTCGCCATTTCCACAACGGCTCCTCTGCCAGTTTTGCGATATGTGCGATGGACTCCTCCGGTCTTATGGCCGCTGCTCGAATGTGATCGAAGATGAAGCTGTACTTCTGTAGTTCGTCGCTCTTCTCGAGGAAGAGCCCACCCGTGGCGTTCTCCGCGTACACGACATCGGGATCACTCGGTTCGGGGAAGCTGAGGATGGTGAAGGTGCCGTCCATACCGGCGTGCGCTCCCACCTCGAAGGGCAGGACCTGCAGCGTCACGTTCGGCAGTTGGGCCACCTCCACCAACCGTTCGAGCTGGCCACGCATCACCGCGTCGCCGCCGACCGGCCGGCTCAGCACCGCCTCGTCGAGCACCACCCACAGATCGACCGGATCATCCTGCGTCAACAACGACTGACGGCCCAGACGGACACGCACCCGTTGTTCCACCTGTTCGGGGGAGAAGTCCGGCCGAGCGGCCCGGATCATCGCCCCCGCGTACTCTTCGGTTTCCAGCAGGCCCGGCACGACCTGCTGCTCGTACGCCCGGATCGAGCTGGCCGCCGCCTCCAGCCCCACGTACGCTCCGACCAGCACCGTGCTGTACGGATGCCACCAGCCCTTCTGCCGGGCCTCGCGGGCGATCTGCACCAGCTCGTCGCTCTCCGCGCCGACCACCCCGTAGATGCGGAGCATGTCCCGCACGTCGCGCGGGGTGGCGGTGGTGTGGCCGGTCTCGATGCGGGAGATCTTGGAGGCCGAGCACTCCAACTGCTCGGCGACCACCTCGATGGTGATACCGGCGGCCTCCCGCTGACGGCGGAGTTCCGCCCCCAGGCGGCGACGCCGGATGGTCGGGCTGCGCCGTTCGCTCACCACGACAGTGCCCCGCTGAGCTTGCTGGTTCGCCCGCTCCGCTCGCTCACCCGGCCACCTCCGGTCGATCGCGCCCGGTTCGACCCCCGCCGGCGGCGCGACCGTCGTGCGGCGGGCGATCGTTCGCGGCAGGGGTGGTGCCGGTCGTCGACCGGCCGCGGCGGGCGAAACCGGCCACCAGTGTGCCGTCCCGGTGCCAAGGGCTTCAAGCGTCCCGTTCACGTGTCCTGTTCGCGAAGCAGCAAAAGTCGACGTGCAACTTGCATGAAGCACGCCACTGATGCACCCTGTCGATATGGCACGGGTTACTCACCGTCTCCGCATGATCTCCGGACGTGGTGATCCCACGGGCCGCGGGACGACGGGAGGGGAGCCGTCCCGCGCCGTGAGACCTGCCCCGGGGTTGAGGACCCCGTCGCTGCACGCCAGTTTGACTGCGGCGGCGGGAGCGGTAGCCGGGAGCAGCCGGGTGCTGGTCGAGTGGGCACCCCGCCACCGCGGGGACCACTCGACCAGCACCGACACACCTGATCAGCCGGTCCACGCGGCACCATCCCGTCGCCGGGCCGACTGTCCCCCGATCAGTCTCCCGCCGGCCCGCCCGCCGGCCGACCTTCCCAGGAGCCCATGTGCTTCCCCGCTCCGGTGACGTACTGCACGTGACTCGCGCGGCGAGTGTCCAGTTCCTTCGACCGATCATGTTCCGGGTGATCCGGGTGCTCGACCGGCCGACCTACGACGGTTGGCTCTGGCTCGACGGCTACGAGTTGAACGCGGCGGGGGACGCGGTCAACCGGCGGTCGATCTTCGTACAGCAGGACGGGCTGCTACGCCAGCAGGCCGGGCCGGTGCCACGTCAGCACACCGTCCGGACCAGCCGCCGCCCGGTCGTCCGCACCCCGGTCCACGTCGGCTGACCTCACAAAACACCCGGCCGGGAGGCGTGCCGACGCCATAGAATCGGTACGCCCACCCCGGCGTATTTCCACCCCGTGCGTCCCTGACCCTGAACCTGGGATGGTCATGGTCAATCTGCCCGCAGCACGGCGGCACCACCGGTCCCGTATCAACTACGCCCTGGGGCTCCTGGCACTCCTCGGCACCGCGACCGCACTCGCGCTCGTGGTACGCCACCCCGCCTTCTCCACCACCGAGCGGTTGAGCGAACCCGTACCTGCTCCGGAGATCACCGTGGTCGAAGGCACCGCGCCGCCCGGCACCCCGGAGGAGGGGCCGGGCTGGGCCGGGGCACCGGAGGACGACGTGCCCGGTGCCGGCGCGCCACCCACCGCGAAGCAGGCCGGAACCGGCGCCGGGCAGGGTGCGCTGGCCGATCCGCAGGGCGTACGGCACCCCGACGACGTCAGCCGGTCGCTGTTCTATTCCGGGCTGCTCGGCCTCGCCATCTCGCTGGCCGGGCTGGGCCTGGTCGGCACGAGACGCCGGCAGTGGTGACGGTCAGGGAGTCGCCGTGGCCGTCGGGGCCGGCGTCGGCGTGCCGGCATCCGTCGCCGGTGCCGCCTCCTCGGCAACCACGAGGGTGACCCGGTCCCCGTCCTCGACCGGCTCACCGGCCGCCGGGTCGGTCTCGAGCACCGTGCCGGCCGGGCGGTCGGACTCCCGGCTCACCACCCGGTAGTCCACGCCGAGCCGGTCGAGGATCGTCCGGGCAGCGGCCTCCGGCAGCCCCACCAGGGGCGGCATCGACACCTCCGCGCTCGTCGGACTCGGCGGCGTGGTCGGCGGCGAACTGCTGGGCGCGGCGCTGGTCGGCGCGGCGCTGGTCCGCGAGGCGGTGGTCGACACGGGCGTGGGCGACGGGGCGGGTGCCGGGGTCTGCTCGGCCGCACGGAGCGCCAGCCACACCCCGAGTCCGATCAGGGCGACCAGCAGCAGGGCGAGGATCCCCAGCAGGATCGGCATCCACCAGCGCCGGCCCGCCTGCTCCTCGGCATACCATTCGGCGCCGGGCTCCTGGTAGGCGGCCGGTCGCGTCGGCACCCCGGCCCGTCCGGACCAGGCCGGCACGGTGGGCGGCAGGGGCGCGGTGGCGCCGGCCGGTTCCTGACGCGCGGTCGCGTCCGACGTTGGCCGCCCGACGGGCGTGCCGCCGATGCCGGGCATCGGACGGGTCGCGTCCTGCGGTTCCCGCCCGCTCGCCGGCATCGCCCGGGTGGCGTCGGCGTCGCCCGGGGGCTCCGGTGGCAGCGCCTGCGTGGCGTCCGCCTCCGGCACCCGGGCGCTCCGACCGGTGTCCTCGCCGGTCGGCCGCTCGGGCGGCAGGGCGCGGGTGGCGTCGGCGTCCCCGGCCGGTGGCTCCTGGCGGTCGTCGCTCATCGCACGTCCTCTCCCCACCGGGTCGGGCGCCCTGGCCCTCGGTCGTCCACGGTATCGGCCCGGGCAACCGCCGACGTGGATCGGCGCGGCGAGCCGCCGGTCACGGGGTGGGCGACGGAGCTTCCACCGGCGTCGCGGACGGCGCCTCGCCGCAGGTGAGGACGACCTGGTCGTTCCAGTGCGCCAGGGTGCCGGCGGCCGGGACCTGAGCGGTCACCTCACCCTGTCGACCGGTGCGGTAACGCGGATAGAGGCCCGCCTCGACCAGGTCGTCCGCAGCGTCGCCGCAGGCCAGTTCGGTCAGATCCGGCACCGGGAGAGCCGGGGCGGAGCCGGCGACCCAGAGGGTGACGGTGACGCCGCGGCGCACCGGCGTACCCGGGCCGGGGGAGGTACGCAGGACGGACCGGTCGGAGCCGGTGCCGAAGACCAGTCGCCAGCCGAGCTTCCGGTCGCGCAGTTCCCGGCGAGCCGCCTCGAAGTCGTCGCCCACCAGATCCGGCACGGTCAGGCCGGCCGCGGTGGTGGCCTGCGTACCGGTGGGACGCTGCGACGGCGTGCTGGGCGGAGCGTCGGTCGGGGTGTCCACGATCGGCGCCGACGGCGTGCCGGCGGTGGAAACAGGACGGTCCGGCTCCCCCGCCAGCATCCAGCCGCCACTCGCTCCGATCACCGCGAGCAGGGCCACGGCCAGCGCGCCGCCCAGGAACAGTCTCTTCCGGTCCGGCCCCTGCTCGTCGCGTACCCCGGCCTGCCCCTCCAGGTGCCCGTCGTCCGTCATCGCATCCACCGCCTCAGTCACCGGCGACCGTATCGGCCACCACCAACCCGACGTCGGCGGCGAAACCTTCCGTCACGACTCGCCGCGCCGACGCTGGGACGCTACGCTGCCCGGCATGGCCAGACGGGGCTGGGGAGGATCGGTCGCCACCGCGCTCGGCGTCGCCGCCGGCACGGGGGCGGCACAGTTGGGCTTCGGCTACGGCCTGGGCATCATCAACTGGTCGTCGGCGGGCGGTACCCGGGTCGAGGCGGCCTGGGTGGCGAGCCTCGCCTGGGCCACCTGGATCTCCGCCACCTCCGTGGTCGCCGGCGCGGTCTGCGCCCACCGGCTCCGGGGTGAGGACGAGGAGCCTGGACGTACGCTGCGCAGCATCACCCTGGCCGTCGCCGCCGGGGTGGGCGCGCTGATCACGGTGCTGCTGGTCGCCGTACCGGCCCGCGCCGCCCGGGTGCCGGACACCTTCTCCCCGGAGACCGTCGCCGCCGGGTACGCCGTTGTCGGGCTGCTCGCCGGGCTGCTGCTGGCGGCCTGGGCGCTGCGCTCCCGGGCGGCCGCCGCCAACCTGGTCGCCACCACCGGTTGGCTCTGGCTGCTCGCCGTGGTGTCGGTCGTCGACGGGGTGCTCTCCGGCCGGGGCCTGACCACCGCGCAGCTCGGCATCTGGCAGATCAGCGCGGACAGCGACCGCTTCTGGATCCGCGACTACTTCTACTGGCCCGGGGCGCTGCTGGCGCTGGGCTCCGCCCTGGTCATCGGTGTGCTGGCCGCGCGGGGTTCCGCCCGGCTGCCGGAGCGGCGGATCGGGGCGGCGGCTTCCGGAGCGGCCGGGCCGATCCTCGTCGCGCTGGCCTATCTGCTGGCCGTGCCGAGGCTCGCGGCGATCGCTCCCGAGCAACTCTCCGCCCACCTGATCGCCCCGTACGCGGTGATCGCCGGGCTCGGCGGTTCGGTCCTGGTGGCCGTGCTGGCCCAGCGGGCCGAGCTGCGGGCCGCCGCCTCGGCCGAGGTGACGCTGCCCCGCCAGCGCACCGACGAACCGGCCGAGCTGGCGGCCCCCGAGGCAGCCGGCGACGAGGTGTCCGTCGGCGACAAGCCGTCGCCCCGCCGGCGGTTGTTCGGGCGGCGGACCGCCGCGACCGCGCCGACTGAGCCGGCCGCGGGTCGCGCGACGACCGCCGCGCCGGGCGGCGGACCGTCCGGGGACCCGGTGGAGCCGGACGCGACGCCGGCCACCCCGAGCGCGGCGTCGACCGGGCGGGGCGCGAAGTCGGCCACCCGGGACACCACGCCGGCCAACCCGGGCACGGAGCCGGCCACCGGTAGGGAGAACCCCAGCTCGGCACGGGTCCGGGCCACTGGCGGTCGGGGTCGGGCCGTGCCGACCCCACGGAAGCCGTCGGATTCGCCGGACCGCACCGGCGAATCCGCAGGCCCGGTCCCCTCCGACGGGCCGGCCACCGATGGCCCGGCGCCGGAGGACGCGCCCGGCGCGGGGGCGAAGGCGCGCCGTCGCAACCGTTGACCGGGGCGCGCCGGCGCGCCCCGCGAGGCGGTGGCCTCGTCGAGCACGACCTCCCCGAGCTGGCTCCGGGGACGGCCGGCTCGGCTCGTGGTCAGTCGACCGGCCAGGTGTGCACGGGCTCGTTGCTGCGCTGGAACTCGGCGTAACGCTGGACCATGTGGTGCAGCGCGGCCGTCCGGTCCAGTCCCCGGTGCCGCTCGGCCGCCCAGACCGTCTCGGTCTGCCAGACCGCCCCGTTGCGGCCGGTACGGCAGCGCTGCTCGATGACGTCGAGGAGCCGGTCCCGCTCGGCCGGGGCGACGCCGAACCGGTCGAGGCCCTGCGCGGCCTTGGGCAGCAGGACGTCGAGCACCAGCTTGGTCACCGGCACCTCGCCGAGCCGGGGCCAGTGCAGCACGGCGTCCATGCCACGCCGGGCGGCGGCGTGGAAGTTCTCCTCCGCCGAGCTGAAGGTGAGCTGGCTCCAGATGGGCCGGTCCGCCTCGGCGAGACAGCGGGCGAGACCGAAGTAGAAGGCCGCGTTGGCGAGCATGTCCACCACGGTCGGGCCGGCGGGCAGCACCCGGTTCTCCACTCGCAGGTGGGGCCGGCCGTTCATGATGTCGTAGACCGGCCGGTTCCAGCGGTAGACGGTGCCGTTGTGCAGCCGCAGCTCGGCCAGCACGGGCACGCCGCCGGCGTGCAGCACCTCGACCGGGTCCTCCTCCTCGACGATCGGGAGCAGCGGCGGGAAGTAACGCACGTTCTCCTCGAAGAGGTCGAAGATCGAGGTGATCCAGCGCTCCCCGAACCAGACCCGGGGGCGCACGCCCTGGGCCTTCAGCTCGTCCGGCCGGGTGTCGGTGGCCTGCTCGAACAGGGCGATCCGGGTCTCCGCCCAGAGCTGGCGGCCGTAGAGGAACGGGGAGTTGGCCCCGATGGCCACCTGTACCCCGGCGATGGCCTGGGACGCGTTCCAGTAGTCCGCGAAGCTGTCCGGCGCGACCTGGAGGTGGAACTGGAGGCTGGTGCAGGCGGCTTCCGGGGCGATCGAGTCGGTGTGCGTCTGGAGTCGCTCGACGCCCCGGATGTCCAGTTCGATGTCCTCTCCCCGGGCGCCGACGATCTGGTCGTTGAGCACCCGGTACCGCTCGTTGGTGGAGAGGTTGTCGGCGACCAGGTGGCGCTCGGTGAGGGTGGGCAGGATGCCGACCATCACGATCTTGGCGTCGGACTTGGCGGCCCGCTCGTCGGCGCGGGCCAGGCTGCTGCGCAGGTCCTGCTCGTAGTCGGCGAAGCCGGTGCTCTCGATGAGCCGGGGCGAGGCGTTCAGCTCCAGGTTGAACTGGCCCAGCTCGGTCTGGAAGAGCGGGTCGGCGATGTCGGCGAGGATCTGGTCGTTGCGCATGGCCGGCTCGGCCGCCGAGTCGACCAGGTTCAGCTCGATCTCCAGGCCGGTCATCGGGCGGTCGGCGTCGAAGCCGAAGTCGTCCAGCATCAGCGCGAAGACGTCCAGGCACCGCCGGACCTTCTGCCGGTACCGGACCCGGCCTTCCCGGGAGAAGGCGCCCTGCTCGACGTCTCTGCCCATCTGTCCTCCCGGCGCGAAGCGCAACGGAACCGTACCGTTCCGGAACGCATTGTGAAGCCTTCACGTTAAGTGCGCCTGGCCCACCGGAACCAGAGGTGCCGGGCACAGGACTGCACTCCTACCCAGACACCACCCACCGCACCACACGTAACCTGCGAACAACCCGTGACAATTCGCACGTCGGCAA
>NZ_JBJZOG010000156.1:0-10011 GCF_047200535.1 Micromonospora mangrovicola
AGTTGGCTGGGGTTTTTTTTTCTTTGTGTGGGCGCCTTTCCCCCCCCCCCTCCCCCCTGCCCCCTCCCTCCCCCCCCCCCCCCCCCCGTGACCCGGAGCGGCCGGAGAGCGGTCCGGGCCGGTGTCGGAACGGTGCCGGCGGATACGGTGCCGGCGGATACGGTGACGGTGAACCCGGGGCCGGGCGCCGCCCCGGGTGGGTGTCGCTCGGGGCAGGCGCGGGTCGGGCCCGCGCCGCTCAGGAGGGAGAACGACCGGATGGGGCAGCCCACGCGGGACGCCGCCGTGCCGCTCGGGCAGGCTCGGCGGGTGGTGATCTTCACCGGGGCGGGTATGTCGGCCGAGAGCGGCGTGCCGACCTTCCGCGACGCCCTCACCGGGCTCTGGCGGCGCTTCGACGCCCAGGCCCTCGCCACCCCGGAGGCGTTCCGGGACGACCCCGCACTCGTCTGGGGCTGGTACGAATGGCGCCGCGGCGCCGTCCAGCGGGCCCGGCCGAACGCGGGTCACCGGGCGGTGGCCGCGATCGAGGCGCGCGTCCCGGGCAGCGTCCTCATCACCCAGAACGTCGACGACCTGCACGAGCGCGCCGGTTCGGCCGCCCCGGTCCACCTGCACGGCAGCCTGTTCGCGCCGCGCTGCTCGGCCTGCGCGTTGCCCGCGCCGGTGCCGGACGGGGTGGCGGACGGCCGGCGGGTGCCGCCACCCCGCTGCGGGCGCTGCTCCGGCCCGGTCCGGCCCGGCGTGGTGTGGTTCGGCGAGCCGCTGCCGCGGGAGGCGATCGACGCCGCCGTCGAGGCGGCGTCCAGCTGCGACCTGCTGCTGACCGTCGGCACCTCCGGTCTGGTGTACCCGGCCGCGGAGATCCCGCAGGTGGCCGCCCGGGCCGGCGCCACGGTGATCCAGGTGAATCCGGACGAGACCCCGCTGGACCGGGTCTCCGACGTCAACCTGCGCGGCCCGGCCACCCAGGTGCTCCCGGCCCTGGTGGACGCCGTTTGGGGCAACGGCCAGCGGACCTGAGCATGGTCAGGCCACCTGGCGCTGCCCGGCGAGCTCGGTCAGCCGCACCGTGCACAGGCCGGCACGCTCGGCGCGGACCTCGGTCACCTTCAGCTGTGTGCCGGGGGCGAGGATGAACTCCTCCTCGCCGGTGAACGCGGAGAACCGACGGATGCCGACCGCCCGCGCGGGCCGCACCTCGAAGAGGGTCCGCCGGCCCCGGCCGCCCAGGAATGCCTGGGCCACGCTGAGCTTCGACGTGCACGAGGAGACACCCCACCAGGTCACCGTCTGGCCGAGCGGGTACTGCGCCCGCAGGTCGAGCGACACCCCGCGCCACAGCGGCTCCGTGCGGGCCGGCAGCCGGGAGACCGCGCAGAGCAGCAGCCGCAGGTACGGCAGGTAGGGCACGAGCCGACTGCGGTCCGGATCGCGCAGGGCGGCGTTGATCCGCCGGTAGAACGCCGACTCGCAGGTGTAGAGATGGAGGGCCGCGACCTCGTCGGCGGACAGGCCGTCGGCCGCGCCCCCGGCCTGCTTCTCGCCGAACCGGTGCGACTGCTCGACGTGCCAGTCGAGGCCGGACAGCAGCGCGGCCACCGGGGCGACGGCCGTGCGGAAGTCCATGAGCGGGGTGTCGAACACTCCGGTGATCGGGGGCAGGACCAGGCCCTCGTCCTTGACGCTGGCGAGCCGTTCCAGGTAGAGCTTGTGCAGCTCCATGGTGGAGGCGATGAAGGCGCCCATCCGGCCGGCCGTGTCCCCGTCCGTCCCGCCGTCCTGTCCCGTGGGCGTGCTCCATCCCTTGCTGGGCAGCCAGTCGATCTCGTCGGCCCCCAGCGCCGCGAGTGCGGTGTTCACGTCCGCGAAGTGGTCGCCGTCGCAGAAGATGTCACCCTGGGCTGCCGGATTGGCGTGATCGATGTGGACCACCCGCACCGCCGGGTACTTCTTCTCCAGCCGGACGACGATTTTCTTCAGGCTGCGGGCGTGCGCCCCCCACCACGCGAACACCACACCCCGGTCCTGCTCGTCGGCGTGCTGCTTGGCCTTCAGGATCTCCTCGACCAGCCGCTCGATGACGGGCTGCCAGAACGCGGTGTGCCGGTCGGTGGCCAGCGCGCCGTCGCTGCTGGCGGTGAGCGCCGCGTTGAGCAGCAGCACACCCTGGGTGAGCATCGCCTGGAACCACTCCGGTGGTGGCACGGTGTCGTGCTTCTTGAGCAGGGCCCGGATGTCGGCGATCGGCGTCTTCTTGGGGATGCCGTACTTCCAGATCGCCGCGGCCTTGATGATGCAGCGGATCGTGACGATGCGGCCGAACTGACTGTCGGCCCAGTCGTGGAAGGTGTTGTCGAACATGGCGATGCCGGTGGCGCTCTCCGGCCGCGGGTAGGGATTCTGCCCGAAGACGATCACCTTCCACCTGTGCGGCGGGTGGGGCTTGAGCGCCTGGAAGGTCAGTTCCCGGACCGGTACGACGTGCGGCCCACGGCCCGGGCCGATGAACGCGGCGGCGGCCGGCTGCGCCTCGATGACCGGCTTCAGCAGCGGCAGCCACGGCTCGCCGCCGCCGGTGAAAAGCTCGGCGAGCGCGAGGGAATCGTGCGGATCGGGCGGGCTGGGGGTGGGGGCGGTGGCGTCGCTCATCGTCTCGGCTCCGAGGTGGACGGTCCGTGCCGGCCGGCACGGGTGATCACAGTCGGGCGCATTCTGCCGTCCAGGTACGACGGGCGGATCATCGCGAACGGCTTGTCGGTGGGCCGCGATACTTTGATCCACGTCGGAGACATCCTTCCCAACCACCGGAGTGAGCCATGCCCGTCGACCACGAGAAGCCACTGCTCAGGGTCGTGCTGACCGACGTCAACGACAGGGTCGTGCAGGCCTGGCGGGCGGCCTTCGCCGACACCCCCGAGGTCGAGATTCACCAGGGATCGATCCTCACCCGGCAGGTCGACGCCTGGGTCAGCCCGACCAACTCGCGGGGCCGAATGGACGGCGGGGTCGACGCGGTCATCAAGCGGCACCTCGGCGCGGGGATCCAGCTGCGCGTCCAGCGGGCGATCCGTGACGGGTTCGGCGGCTCGCTGCCAGTGGGCAGTGCGGTGTGCGTGCCGTCCGGGGCGACCAACCCGCAGTTCCTGATCTCGACGCCGACGATGGAGCAGTCGGCGCAGAACGTGAGCGAGACGTTGAACGTGGCGCTGGCCTGCGCTGCCGCGTTCCAGGCCGTCCACGCGCAGAACGCGAAGGCGTCCGGCAGCATTCGCTCGGTGGCGCTGGTCGGGATGGGCGCGGCCACGGGCAAGGTGCCGCCGCGGGTGTGCGCCAATCTGATGTGGACCGGCTACACCCTCTTCCAGGACCACTACTTCGACGACTACGACGACCTGCGACGGACCATCTGCGCGCAGCTCGACGACATCGACAGCCGTCCGGAGGGGGAGCGGGTGCGGGTGACGCCGCCCAGCCGTACCGGCCGTCGCTGACCGGTGAGGTCACCTCCGGTACGGCCAGCCGGGCGGGACGAATCGCCGCCCGGCGCCCTCACCCGGCGCAGCTGTAGTTGGGCACCGGCTGGGTCAGCCTCTCCTGAGTGCCGAACGTAGCGCCGCAGGTAGCACGGCAGCTCGAGGGCGCCGTAGTAGCTCACCACCGTGTCGTCGTAGTGGGTGGTGCCGCTGTCCGCGCCCTGCCAGCTGCCGCTGTTGCCGGACTGGATGTCCCGGTAGACGGGCCGGGCCGCGGGCCGGCTCCGGCGTGGTGCGTACGCTGGTCGGCGACCGCCGCGACCCTGGAGATCCACCGATGACCAGCCCTGGCTCCCGTACCGTCCGCACCGCCCACGCCGCCGACGTCGACGTCCTCGTCGACCTGGTCGAGTCGGCGTACCGGGGGGAGCGCAGCCGGGTCGGCTGGACCCACGAGGCGGACCTGCTCGACGGCCAGCGCACCGACCCGGATATGGTGGCCGACGCGGTGACGAACCCGGACGGGACCGTGCTGGTCGCCGAGGACCGGTCGGGGATCGTCGCCTGCTGCCAGCTGGAGCGCCGGGACGATCACAGCTACTTCGGCATGTTCGCGGTCTCGCCGAACCGGCAGGGCGGCGGGCTGGGTCGGGAACTGCTGGCGGAGGCCGAGCGGTTCGCCCGGCAGGAGTGGAGCGCCGGCGAGATGCGGATGACCGTCATCACGCAACGCGAGGACCTGATCGCCTGGTACGAGCGGCGCGGGTACACCCGCACCGGGGAACTCAGCCCCTTCCCCTACGGCGACGAGCGCTTCGGGCTGCCGCGCCGGCCCGACCTGGCGTTCGAGACGCTCGTCAAGAAGCTCGGCTGACGGCCGGCACGTCGGCGCGGCGTACGAAGTGTTGCGGCCGCGGGTGGGCGTCGGCCGTCGCCGCCCGGTCCGTCGACCGCCCCCGACCGACGTGGATTCGGCGCTCGGTGTCGCGGTTCGGTTGGGTCACGGCTGACGCTATTTCTCGGCCGCCAGTTGGCTGAGCACCTTGCGGAAGGTGGCCCAGTTGCGTGGGCCGGCGGCCTGCCGCCAGCGTTCCTCGGTGTCGGCGAAGATCTCGAGGATGCGCTGCTGCAGATGCAGTCCCTTGTCAGTAGGGCTGACAATGCGAGCTCTGCGGTCGCGCGGGTCGACGTTGACCTGTAGGTAGCCGGCTTCCTGCAGGGCGGTGACGAACTCGCCGAGGGACTGCTTGGTCATGCCGACGCGAGCGGCGAGGTTGGTGGGGCGCATGCCCTCCCGGGGCGTCAGCGACAGCAGGCGCAGATGAGAGCCGCGAAGCTGGTGCGGCTCGCTGGAGATCTCGGCCTCCATGAGGCGCTTGGCAACGGTCAAGGCGGAGCCCAGCAGGCTGAACACGTGGGTCGGGTATTCCTCGTTGACCGAACTCATAAGGTTACCTTACCATCATCGCAGATAGTCAGGCCGCCTTACCTTACTAGTTCAGAGGTGCGCGATGGCTGTGGAGCTGTCCGAAGACGAGGTGCGGGCGGTGGCTCGTGCCGTGTTGGGCGAGTCGATGACGCCCGGTGGGTGGCATGTCGAAGATGTGCCCTACGAGTCCGGGTCACCGGCGACCGGTGGGCTGATGCGGGTGCGCGGGGTGACCGGGCGGGGCCGGCGGTGGTCGGTCTTCGTCAAGCTGCTGCAGCATGTACGGCACTGGCCGCGGCTGCATGTGATTCCGCCCGATGCACGCCAGGCGTTCGCGGACTTCTTTCCGTGGCGGCAGGAGCTGGCGGCGTGGGAGGAGTCGTTCGCGGGCCGACTGCCTGCCGGGCTGCGCGTGCCGGCCCTCTACCGGCTCACGGATCTGGGTGACGATCGGTTGCTGGTTTGGATGGAGGACGTCGACACCCTCGATGGCGCCTGGGACGTGACCCGGTTCGCCCGGGCGGCGGGCGTGCTGGGCGGCCTGGCTACGCTACGCGGCACGCCTGAGGTCATCGACGGGTCCGGCCGCCCGCCGGGCTGGGGTCTGCGGGCCTACGTCGACAACAGGCTGCGAAGCTGGGCGCTGCCAATGCTGGCTGACGACGACGTGTGGAGCCACCCGCTGTTGGCCGGCACGACTGATCCGGCGCTACGGGCGGATCTGCGCCACATCGGCGACCGGCTGCCCGCCATCCTCGGCCGGCTGGACGCGTTGCCGCAGGCGGTGCCGCACGGCGACGCGAGCCCGCAGAACCTGCTCGTGCCGGCCGATGGGACCGACGAGTTCATCGCGATCGACATCTCGTTCCAGTGCCCGATGGCCGTCGGTTTCGACCTGGGTCAGCTGCTGGTCGGCCTGGTGCATGCCGGGCACCTGCCCCCCGGGGCGCTGCCCGAGGTCCACAAGGTGCTAGTGCCGTCCTTCGTGGCGGGGATGAAGGAGTACGGCATCGACACCAGCGTCGACGCCGTCACCTACGGATATGCCGGCAGCCTGGTGGTGCGGGCCGGGCTGACCTCACTGCCGTTCGAACAGCTCGGCGCCCCGGCGACCGAGCAACTGACCACGTTGTTTCGCCAGCGAGCGGAGCTGAGCCGGTTCATCGCCGACATCGGGCTCGACCTGCTCGACAACTGACCGACGGATCTCAGCGACGAGAGCGGGCGCGGTGGTGCTCGCGCTCAGTGACTACCAAAGGACGATCATGACCACACGTCCTCGCACGCAGAACTTCTGGCGAACTGTGCCCGGCATGCTGACCGCGGTCGCGGCCGTCATCACGGCAGTCGGTGGCCTGCTCACCGTCCTGCTCCAGTTGGGCGTGATCGGTGGCACGGGCGATCCGGCGGCGTCGTCGACGCCATCGCACCCAGCGGCCGTCCCCCAGGTCGCGACGACTGCCCGCGCTGCCGCAGGCAAGCCCTGGTCCGAAGTCCAGGCCCGGTGGACGGCGAACGACGGCACGGTCACCACGATGCGCGCGGAGACGGTCCGGTTCTGCATCTCCGCAGGAGCGGGCGTCAATCTCGACGAAAGTCAGGACATTGCTTTCGAGAAGATGTCGATGATCGAAGTACTTCACTCGGATGTGGCGCTCTCGCCCGGAGGTAAGGCCACCCTGCGGGTCACTTTGACCAACGGGGCAACCCGCGAGGGGAAGATCACCTCAGGTTGCGACTTCTTTGGCTTCGCGGAGATCGGCCGGTACAGCCTATACCCCGACAAGTTACTGAAGATCGAGTTCCTGCGCTGAAAGCCGACTTCGTTGAACGATCCTGTCTCGACCGCCATCATCGCGTGCCGAATTTCGGAGTTCGGACTGCCCACCACGGCCGCGCGCCGTCGGCGTCGCGCCGCGCTGGCCGGCCCCCTGCGGCGCCGCATCCGCTCGTCGGCGCTCCCTGGGCCGGGTTGTCCCCCCGACCGGGTTGCGGCGACGGTGCCGGCTGGACCGCCTGCTCGCTCCGGCCGGCCAGGTCTTCGACCCCGCCACCGGCAACCAGGTGACGCTCTCCGGCCCGGCCTGACCCGCCAGGACGACATCGGGCCACCTACCGGACCCGGCCGGTCGCGGGCGGGGTGAACCGGTCGAGCACGACGAAGCCCAGGCCGCTGATGGTCAGCAGGCCGGCCGCCGGCAGCGGCGGCAGCAGCAGCGAGACGGGCGTGAGGACCAGGACGGTCACCAAGCCGCCGACGCGTAGCCGGCGGACCCGGCGCCCGAGCCGCCACCGGAACAGCAGGTTCGCCAGCAGGTAGAGTCCCGTCCCACCGAACAGGGCGAGCCGGCCCAGGACGCCGTGGTGGGTCGCCGGCTCGTCGACGGCGAGCAGGGTGTGCAGGCCCAGGGCCACCAGCAGCAGCCCGACGACGATCGGCAGGTGCAGGTAGGCATAGGCGTCACGGGCCAGCGTTGCGCGGTCCGGCCCGCGCGCCGCGGCCCGGGGCGGCGCGCCGGACGTGGCGCCCGGGGCGAAGTACGCCCACCAGAGAGTGCACAGGAGGAGCGCGCCGGTCACGATGCCGAGCAGCGCCGGCAGTGCCATGCGCCGGCCGGTGAGGGCCACGCCCATCGCGTTGACCGCCTCGCCGACCGCGATGAGGATGATGAGCGCGAAGCGTTCGGTCCAGTGTTCGAGGGGCGCGATCGCCCAGGTGCGGCTGCTGACGAGGTAGTTGCCGCCGAGATCGACCAGCACCGCGACCAGCCAGAGCCCGGCGGCGCCGGTGCCGAGCCGGCGCGGGTCGTCGATCCCGGGGCCGGTGGACACGGCGGCCAGCAGCATGAGCGCCGCCACCCCGGTGGGGATCGCCGCGTGCACCACGTGCCGGCGCTGGTCGGGGCGCTGGCGGGTGGCCCGCCAGGACGCCGCGAGGTGCAGCAGCCGGACCGCCAGGTAGCAGCTCACGAAGATCACCGGGCCGGGCAGGCCGCCCGGCACGTAGCTGAACGCCTGGGGGATGGCGATGCCCAGCACCAGCATGAACGCCCCCACGGCGAGGACATTCAACCGGGCGGACGTCCGGCCGGTGGGACGCAGGACGGCCAGCAGCGCGTAGCAGCACCAGGCCGACCACAGCAGGGCGAGCAGGCCCAGGCCCTGCACGATGCCGAAACCGGTCAGGTTCCGGGTGAACAGCACCGTGACCTGGATGAACGCGTAGACGAAGACGAGGTCGAAGAAGAGTTCGTTCGGGGTGACCGTGGGTGCGGCCTCCCGCACCGCGGCGTGCAACGCGCGGTGCCGGCGGCGGAAGACCGTCAGATCGGCCGCCACCACGGTGACGGTGACGGCGGTGAGCAGGGCCAGCGCGCCGAGCACGGAGGCTCGGGAAGCCAGCGGCAGCGTCGCGGCCAGCAGCGCGACGCCGGTGATCGGGCCCCGCCCCCACAGCCGGATGCTGCGCCGTTCGAAGCCGAGCAGGCCCAGCAGGTAGAGGGCGACCCCGCCGTAGAGGATCAGCACGTCGACCCGGTGCCACTGCCCGGCGTCGGCCGGCGCGGTGGAGCTCAGGGCGCGCTTCAGGCCGAGGGCCAGCAGGATCAGTCCAGCCGCGATGGGCAGGTGCAGCAGTGTGTACCCGTCGCGGCCCAGGGCGGTACGGGCCGGACCGGCCAGCCGGTGCAGGCTCTGTTCCGCGCTGGGCTGGGCGAGGTCGAAGTACATCCACCAGAGGCCGGCGATGACGACGAGACCCAGCACCGATCCACCGATCACCGCCCAGGTGATCGGTGGATCGCCGACCAGTCCCCGGCTGATGCCGACGGAGAGGATCGCCTCGCCCAGGCCGATCAGGATGATTAGGCTGTGCCGCTCGGCCCAGTGCCGTACCGAGCCGAGTTGCCACCTGCCGGCGCCCAGCGCGCGTACCCCGAGAAGGTCGACGGCGGCGGCGACGGCGACGAGGGCCACGCGGGCGGTCGTCGCCGTGGCCTCCGGCAGCAGGTGGGACGGCAGGAACGCGGCACACAGAAGCAGGGGCGCACTAACGGCGAAGGGCAGCCAGGCGCGGCGGGAAGCCCGGCTCTCCCGATGCGTCGGACCGGGCGGTAGCGCTCCGGTCAGCACCAGCAGCGGGAGGCCCCGGGCGAGAACGAAGGCCACCGCGAACACGCCCGGCCCGAACAGGCCACCGGCCCGGTCCGTGAAGGCCTCCGGAGCGCCGACGCCGAGCAGCAGGAGGAGAACCGCGAGCACGAACGCGACCGGGGGCAGCAGCCCCCGGTCCAGCCGGACGACGTGACCGAGCCAGGTGAGCGTGCTCCAGCACCGCCACAGCAGCAGCACCAGGAGGGCGCCCTCCAGCAGCCCCAGCGGCCGTGGGTCGGCCGCCACGACGGTGGTGACGCTGAGGAACGCGAACACGAAGATCAGGTCGAGGAACAGCTCCGGGCGGGTCACCGAGCCGTCGGTGGCCGGGGTGATCCGGGCGGCGACCGCGCGCCGGACCGCGGTCACGGGACGGGCCACCTGCCTAACCCGTCAACCGGTGACCGCCGCGTTCGCCTTCCACTACCCCGGCGGGCGTCCCATCTCGGCGAGGATTCCGGTGCCCTGGCCGAGTTCGATGAGGTAGCCGTCGGGGTCGCGTAGGTAGCACCGGATCTCCACTCCGTGGTCCTTCGGCTCGGTCAGGAACTGCCCGCCCCGCGAGCGCCACAGCTCGTAGACGGCGCGCACGTCGGTGACCCGGATGTTGAGCGCGCTGCTGAGCACGTCGGGATCCGTCGGCACCTGGGCCCGTACGGTCGGCTTGTCGTCGGTCGGCCCGCCCTCGTCGTTGATCACCAGGTAGGTGTTGTGCAGCCGGAGGATGGCCGGCTGCCGCTCGCGGACGACGGTCGCACCCAGCACCGTCCGGTAGAACTCCCGGGAGCGGTCCACGTCCCGCACGATCAACAGGTGGGTGACCACCAGCCCGTGTTCGGGCTGGAAGTAGTCCGGCGCCTCGTCCGTCATGACGGCCTCCTCCCGGTCGGCGCGACCGGGTACCCGCCCGGAGGCGCGGCACACCTCGGGCCCCGGTCGGTCGATCCGGACGGC
>NZ_JBJZOG010000157.1:0-9900 GCF_047200535.1 Micromonospora mangrovicola
ACACGGGCTTGCACACAGTCCGTCGCCTCGCGGTCCATCTTGCGGCGAACGGCCGCCTGCCCGAGCCGCTGGCGGAGGCCCACCGCGCGAGTGACGACGCGCTGCTGGGCAACGTCTACGCCGCCCTGCCGTCGGACCCTCCCGGTCCGTTCGACCACCTGATTTACCACTCTGACTGCGAGGGCTACTACGTACCCGTCGACTCTGAGCACGTCATCGTGGACGAGAAGGCCCCGGGTGGCTACCTCGGCTCCTCGGTGCGGCTGCTGGAGGAGACTCGTCGGATCGCCCGGACGCTGGGCCTTCCCGAGGACCTCAACCCCGACTCCGAAGAGGTTTTCGAGACCGCGGACAGCGACGAGCCAGCTACCGAGGGGTGGCAGCGCCACGGCGTCGAGGCGTACGTCTGCCTGCAACTCCTGCGGGCCTCGGAACTGTCCATTGCGACCGGATCGGCCATCGCCTTCTGCTGAAGGTGTGGAGAATCGTCCAGATGGGGATGCGTAGTTAATCCCTGGCCGACCGCCAGGTGCATCACCGATGATTGCGGCCATGCGCGCCGGCAGGCACCCGACAGGTGACCGGCCAGGCGTTGGGCGGATGTTCGGGACAGCGTTCTCTGCTATGACAACCGGACGGGGAAACCAACATGGATGTCACGGATCGCCGTGAGCCTGGCCGGGCGGCGCTCGATGGCCCCTTGGGTGGCAATGCGGCCTCGATCCGGGCGACCGCCCGCGCCCTGGCGAAGGTCGAGTCCGCCGTGGCCGCGGTGCTCGTCGAGGGCATCAGCGACCAGATCGCGCTGAAGACGGCCGCGGTGGGCCGCGGCCGGGACCTCGATGCGGAGCGGGTTGTGATCGTGCCGATGGGCGGGGCGCACGCGATCGGCCGCTTCCTGACGAGGCTGGGCCCGCTCGGCACCCGGCTGCGCCTTGCCGGCCTGTGCGACCTGCGTGAGGAGGAGATATTCCGGCGCGGACTGGACGTGACGGGGGTTGGCTCACCCCGTACGCGCACGGACATGGAGCACCTCGGGTTCTACGTGTGCGTCAGCGATCTGGAGGAGGAGCTGATCCGCGCCGTGGGCCCGGCAGGAGTCGAGGTGCTCTTCGACTCGCAGGGCGACCTCCGATCGTTCCGCTCGTTCCAGAGCCAGCCCGCGTGGCGCGGCCGGGAGCCCGAAGCGCAGATGTGGCGGTTCATCCGCAGCAGCTCGCGCCGCAGCCTGCGCTACACCCGCCTGCTCGTCGAGGCGGCAGCCGGCCGGGATGCCCTGCCGCGGCCGCTCGACGCGCTGCTCGCCACCGTGTGACCCGCCGAAGGGCGGCGATCCGCACGTCGCGCAGACTGACACCGGCCCGGATCTGTGCGCCGATCCCTTGCCGGTGAGCTCGCCCGCGTTCAGCTGACTGTCAGGGTGAAGGCCCCGAACTGGCTGCCGCGCTGCACGTAGTGCGGCAGGTAGAGCTTCCACGTGACCGTCAGCTCGCGCCCCGCCCGCATCGAGGCCGGTACCTCGGCGACCATTTCGAACACGGCGGCGCCGCCGGCGGGGATCTGCGTGAGCGGGCGGCAGCTCAGCCGGTACAGCTGGGACGTGTTCACCGCATCGTTCGTCGCGTCGCCGAGGGAGAAGCGCTCCATCAGATAGCCCGGGCAGGGGTCCAGCGCGAGCGGGCCGCCGGTCGGATTGCCGAGCGTCACGCGGAAGGCGAGCCGCGACCCGGCCGCGGCGGTGGACGGCCCCGCGACAGTGACGGTGAGCTGGTCGAGCGGCGACGACGGGGGTGTCGACACGGCGACCGGCTCGGTGAACCCGCTCGCGTACAGCGTCGCCCGGGCGGTGGGATTGATCCCCTCGCCCCGCTGGCAGCCGGGGCGGTCGTCGGCGCTGATCGGCGCGCGCAGCGTGCCGCCGCCGTGCGGCACCTCGATCGCGAGCTCCAGCGTCCCGTCGGTCGGTTGGCAGAACGGCCCGGACCAGTCCAGGCGCAGGCTGGCACGGCCACCGGCGGGCACGGCGACGACCCGGGCCCGGGCCTCCTCGTTGATGCCGTGCGCATAGAGCATGGGAATCTCGCGACCGCCGGCGAGCATGGTGACGGGTACCTCGCCCTGCAATGTGCACTCGACCTTCGAGGTGTTCCGCACGTCCACTTGTCCGATGAGTTTGCCGATGGCGGCGTCCATGCCTCGGGGTGTCTCCCCGCCGCCGCCGGGCCGACTCCAGCTGGTGAGCCGGCCGGACAGCTGCTCCGCCCGGCACGGCTTGCTCCCGGCGGCCGGGGACCGCGGTCCGGCCGGGCGCCCGTTGAGGTCCTCCGCCGTGATCTTCAGATCGGCCCACGGCACACTGCCGTCGGCGAGCAGCGAGGCGGGCGCCGACCCCGCGGCCGGCCGGTCCGGGCCGGGTCGGGCGTTCGGGTCGGCGCAGGCCGCGGCAACGGCGAGCACGATTAGCAGCGGCAACAGTCGACGCATGCCACCACCCTCACACTGCGGGACGGCACCGCGCCTGAGTAGCTGTGCTCACCGAGGGCGGAGGCCGGACGTGGCACAGCAACACACTCTCTCACCACGCGAGGACTCCGAACGGTTACCCGACGTCGCGGCGCCAGATTCGCCCCCAGCCGTCCCCGTCAGAAGGGGCACGCCAACGTGCCGCAGGACCGTCCGGGTGGGCGCCGCAGGTCGGGCACGCGCGACCTGGCCGGCGACGTTCGCGCCCGCAGGCGAGGCAGTGCGTTTCGACGCTGAGCCCGGCGGCGTGGCGGTCGAGCACCGCCTGCACGACCGTGGCGAGAGGTGGGGTGGGATGGTGCTTCGGGTCGGGACAGTAGGCGATCCCGCACCAGCCCCACGAGTACCAGGGCGGTGCCGACTGTGGGACGCGCACGCCGACCGCCTTCTCCCCGCGCCGTCGCGCGGCGTACGCCTGTGCCCGCGGCAGGACCACGTCGCGAACCCGCTGAAGTTCGTCCGCGGCGCGCACGAGTGCGTCGGGATCATCTTCGAGCCTGCGTGGGATACGAGCGGAGACGATCAGGTGGTGCCAGGTGGCGCGGAACCCGTACGGAGCACAGTGCAGCGCGCACTCCCGCAACGCGTACAGCCTCCGGTGCAGCGGGAGTGTGCTGTCGCGGACGCGGATCGCCTGCGCGGGAAAGCTGGTCACCGAGGCAAGCATGGATCGCCTGCCGGACACGCACCACCGCGTTTCGCTGCCCGCACCGATCACCGGGCGGAGACGGAACCGCCACTGGTCGCCCACCCGACAACCGCGATGACCACGCCACTGCGGCACCCGCGGCACGCGGCGTATCCCGCGCTAGGCTGAGCGGCCACGGGCAACTCAGGGTGGCGTCATGGGCATCGACTACAGCTTCGAGGTGTACGTACACCATCGCGACGCCGCTGGCCTCCTCACTGCGGTCGCCGCGCTCTGCGAACGTCGCGCACAGGTGACGACGGTGGTGCTGCCCGGCGGTACGTCGGTGCCGCTCCCGGGAAGTTACGGCTTCGAGACCGGCCGGACGATGACATTGGCCGACGTGGTCGCCGGCCGCCACCGGTCAACCTTCGACCTGTCGCTCTGCTTTCCGCAGGACGATCCGCTGCGTGGATACCGAGACGACGACGTGAACCGCCGCAACGTCGATCCCGCGCGGGCCTGGCCGGATGGTTCGACCCGAATCTCGGTGGGCTACATCTACCTCAGCGTCTTCGATGGTTCGTCGCTCCTGCCGGAGCACTGGATGCTCAGCTTTACACCGGCGACCAGTGCGCAGAGCCGGCTGTTCCTGTCATCTCCCTCCATTAGGGAAACCTTCACCTCACTCGCGTTGTCCGTCGCGGCGCCGCTGTGCCTGTTCGACGTCGAGGAATCACACAAGATTGTCGTGACGGCGCAGGCTCGGCGCGTCACCACGCAGATTCCGGGCCCGTCCGTGCTCTGGGACAGACGCGCACCGGAGGATGAGGCGTACCGCGAGTTGCTGGCGCGGCTGGCCGGGCAGCCGTTGGCCCCGAGGTGGATCGCCGGCCCGGAGCACGAGATCTATCAGACGTTCATCGACAGCCTCATCCGCAACTCCCAGGTGAGCGGCGTCCTTCGCTGACCCCGTGTGACAGGCGACGGCACGGTCACAGCCATCGGCTACGACTCAAGCCAACCCTGTCGCCTGCCACGGCATCCGCTCACACGCGGCCCAGGGCAGCGCGGTGTACCGTCCTAGTGGCGGCCGGCCAGCGTGCGGGCCGGCCCGCAGTCCCAGTCGTGCACCTGGGAAGCAGGCGAACTATGGCCAGGAAAACCGACACGATCGGCGCCCGGATCCGCTACTGGAGGATGCGCCGTGGCGGGATGAGCCAAGCCGTCCTCGCTGGGCTGGCGGGCGTCAGCCAGTCGTACATCTCGCAGGTGGAGTCCGGCCGCAAGACCATTGACCGTCGCTCCACCCTGGTGGCGATTGCCGCTGCCTTGCAGGTCACGGTGGCTGACCTGCTCGGTCAGGGCACGGAGCCCGGCGACCCGGCCCGGGAGCGTGCCGCCGAGTGGGTGCCGGCGATCTGGTCCGCGCTCATCGAGATCGAGGACGGTGAGCGTAGACCGTTGACCCGGACCAGGCGCGAGCTGGCCACCGATATCGCCCGCAGCGACCAACTGCGCAACGGCTCCAACTATCCGGCGATGGCCCGCTTGCTTCCTGGCCTGTTGCTGGAGGCCGCCGCGGTCGGGGGGAACGTGCTCGCCCAGGCGGCGTACCAGGCCTCGACGTGCCTGCGGCATCTCGGATACCGGCACCTGGCGCTCAACGCCGCGCGGGTGGCGGTGGCCGCTGCGGAGGGAGCCGAGGAACCGGCGTGGCTGGCGGCGTCCCGGTTCGCATACGCGCAGAGCCTGCCGATCGAGGCCGCACCACTGGCTGCCAGGGCTGCCGACCGGTCCTTGGCTGAGCTTCAGTCCGCCGCCGCCGACGAGAGGGTCCGGCAGATGCTCGGTCAGCTTCACCTTTCGGCTGCGTTGGCTTCGACGGTGAGTGGGCGGGTAGACCTCGCTCGCGATCATCTCGCCGCAGCGGCGGGTGAGGCGGCGACCCTCGGAGATCCGCCGGACGGTGCGGGCTTCAACGGCTGCGGGTTCGGGCCGACGAACGTGGTCCTGTGGGAGATGTCCATCGCGGCGGAGTCGGGTGAGCCGGGCCGGGTGATCGAGCTGTCCCGGACTGTACGGCCGCAGGTGCTCGCGGCGTCGAATCGCCAGATGTCGTACTGGGTCGACCTCGGCCGCGCGCTGGCCGAGTCCGGCCGCCGCGACCCGGAGGCGCTGGCGGCGTTCGTGCGGGCGGAGCAGGCCGCACCGGTGCCGTTCGCGCTGAACCCCCTCGTCCAAGGCGCCGTCGTGGCCATGGCGCAACGTGCGAAGCAGCGGGCCGTACCGAACGATCTGCGGCTGCTGGCGGGCCGGATGGGCATCAACCTGGCGTCATAACCAACGGTGATTTCGCCCTCACCGATCCGCCCTACTGTCCGATTCGGAGGAGGCACTCGCCTCCCGTGGCCGGGTGCGGCGGAGCCAGATGTCTCTACAGGCTGACCGTCCGCGCCCCTACCGGCGGAGGTGGGGATGGGTGGTCGGCGCGACGCCGCCAGAGTGAGTGTGGGCCAGCAGATCCAGGCGGCCGAGCGGGAGGCGGCAAAGCGGCGGCCCCTCGCCCTGGCCGAGGAGGACCGGACACCGCTCGAGGAAATCGATCGGACAGTGCCGGGCGCGCGCTCGCGTTGCCTGACCAGCGGCGGCAGAGGTGATGACCTCGCAGCACCATCCGTCGCGTACGAGGCGTACCTGCTCGCCGTCGCGCTGACGCTCGCCCGGCGGCACCGGCCGGTCTGGTGCTGGCGGAGGTGGCGGCGGGTCTGTCGCTGCGGAGCCGACCTGCCCTGCCGCGTTCGCCACCGGATCCCGATCAGTCGTGGGCACTGGCCGGCGGGGGCCGGGCGGTGAGGCAGGAGCAGCAGATCCTCGGCGTACATCTGCGGGGCCTCGACGGCATGTGCGTGGGGTGCCGGGCGTGGTGGGCGCGGCTCACCCCGTACCCCCGTTGGCAGGTGGAGTGGGCGACCAGCCGGCAGGCGCGGGTGGTCACGGCGCGGTTTCTGGGGGGCGGCGCATGACCACGCACGGGCCGGTGCTGCCGATCTGGAGCTGCGGTGGCTGCGGCGCGCCGTGGCCGTGCGCGACCCGTCGGCGGGAGCTGCGGGCGGAGTTCGCGGACGCGCCGGTCTCGCTGGCGCTGTACATGGGTGCACAGCTCGTCCGCGCCACAGCGGATCTGAGCTGGGCGCCGGCCGGCACGCTGCATCGGCGCTTCCTCGGCTGGCTGCGGTGAGCGACCTGGGTCATCTGCGCGACGAGCGGCCCATGCTACGCATCCAGCGGCTCGTCTGAGGCGGCCCAGCCCTCGGCGCTCACGCTTGTCGCGGACCTCGCGGCGCAGGACCTTGCCGATCTGGGAGCGGGGCAGCTCCTCGACCACCACGACCCGGCGGGGCACCTTGTAGCGGGCGCGGGTGCTGCCGGCGGGTCTTTCGGGCCGCCCGGGGTTGGTGCCGACGGCGCGGTTGCCAGCACCACGCCGCGAGCGGGACGCGCGCTGACCGTCGGGCTCCCGGCCAGCCGGCCATGCCGGTTTGGCCTAGGGCAGTGGTTCAAACCGGGCTGTCCCGCTGGGTGTCGCCACCGCAGATGGTCAGTCGTGCTGAGGCGTGTGGTGATCGTCTCCTTCACTTTTGACGACCACAGTAGTAAAAACAACTCGACTAGTTTTTAAGCACCCCCAGGGAGGGTGTCATGCTGAGAAAGCAGCTTCTGACGATGGCGGTGGCCTTCGCCGTCGCCATCGCGGTCCCCGTCTGGCTCGCCCCGGCCGGCGCATCGGTCGCGTCCGGGATGACCGGCACCGACGCCGCGCACGGCACCGCACCCGAGTCGTCCTCGACGTCGGGATCGGAGCAGGGCGCAGCCACGGACTGGAAGGCCATGGACGAGCAGATGGCCAAGCGGGACAAGTCGTTTCCCGCAGCCACCAAGGGAGAAGGTGGCAAGGACCTCGCGCCCACCGTGCTCGCCGACGGCACCAAGGAATTCCACCTCACCGCCGCGCCGACGAAGTGGGAGATCGAGCCGGGCAAGACTGTCGACGCCTGGGCCTTCAACGGAACGGTGCCGGGGCCGACGATCCACGTGAACGTCGGCGACAAGGTCAAGATCGTGGTTGAGAACCAGCTCCCCGAGTCGACAAGCGTGCACTGGCACGGCATGCAGGTACCCAACGACATGGATGGCGTGTCCGACGTGACTCAGGACCCGATCCCACCGGGCAAGAGCTTCACCTACACCTGGGACGCGACGCGGCCGATGGTCACCTGGTACCACTCGCACCACGACGGCACCAAGCAGGTGACCAGTGGCCTGTACGGCGGCATCGAAGTGGGTGACATCCCGACGCCGAACAACATCAAGCCGAGCCAGGTCGTACTGATGCAGATGCAGGATGCCGGCACCATCGGCATGACGATCAACGGGAAGTCGTTCCCGGCCACCAAGCCGATCGACGCGCATCTCGGCGACTGGGTCGAGATCACGTACATCAACGTGGGCACCATGGAGCACCCGATGCACCTGCACGGGGTCGACCAACTGGTGATCGCCAAGGACGGCTTCCCGTTGCCGGCGCCGTACAAGGCCGACACCGTCCCCGTGTCACCCGGCGAGCGCTACACGGTCCTGGTGCACGCCGACGCCAAGGGCACCTGGGCGTTCCACTGCCACATCTTCCCCCACTCGGAAGGGTCACAGGGAATGTTCGGCCTCTTCACCGAGATGCGCATCTCCTGACCGCGCGGCAACTTCCCGCGCGCGGAAACCCGCTCCCGCCCCTGTCTTCCCGCTGTGGCATGTCATGCGATTTGGAGGTCTTGCCGTGCCCCTCAACTCCTCAAGCCCCCCGGTACCAGACTCCCCCGGGCCCCTGCCCTCGTCCTCGGACGGTCGCGGTGGCATCGCGGCATGGTTCGGCGACCTCTTCCCGATCCTCACCAGCGGCGTCGCGCTGGGCCTGCTCATCGGATTCGTCTTCGTGGGGCTCGCGCAGCCGCACAACGCCCCGAACCTGGCCGCCTCGGGGGAGACGTCCGCCGCGAGCGCCGGTAAGTCCGCTCCGGGTGCCGGTAAGAAGCTCAGCTTCGACATCGAGCTGGGCGACATGTACGTCAAGCCCGCCTCGATCAGCGTGCCGCGCGGAGCGGACGTGACGGTCAACCTCACCAACAAGGGGAACCAGCAGCACACCCTCGCACTGGAGGGCGCGGACACGCCGTTGCTCGATCCGGGCAGGTCGTCGACCGTCCACTGGGGTGTGGTCAACACCTCCACGCAGGCCTGGTGCCTGGTGCCGGGCCACAAGGACGCCGGGATGCTGCTCGCGGTCAACGTCGAGGGCGAGCAGGCGCAGGCCGCCACGGGCAGCGCCGGCGGTGGCACCGACGCGAAGATCGATGCCAGCGCCAAGCCTTCCGCCGACTGGAAGCCGGTCGACCCGACGCTCCAGCCTGCCGAGGGCGGCACGACGCACAACGTCACGTTGCACGTCCAGGAGAAGACCATGGAGGTCGCGCCGGGCGTCAAGCAGGTCCGGTGGACCTACAACGGCACGGCCCCCGGGCCGGTCCTGCACGGCAAGGTCGGTGACGTGTTCAACGTCCACCTCGTCAACGACGGCGCGATGGAGCACTCCATCGACTTCCACGCCTCAAAGGTGGCGCCCAACGTCCAGATGCGGAAGATCAAGCCCGGCGAGTCGCTGGACTACCAGTTCAAGGCCCAGTTCTCCGGCATCTTCACGTACCACTGCGGGGCCGACCCGATGATCTATCACATGGGCAACGGCATGTACGGTGCCGTCGTCGTCGACCCGCCGCACCTCGGCAAGGTGGACAAGGAGATCGTCCTCGTCCAGTCCGAGCTGAACCTCGGACCGCAGGGTCAGCCCGGTGACCTGAAGAAGATGATGACGGGCACCGACGACGCGGTCGTCTTCAACGGCTACTACAACCAGTACGCCTTCGCCCCGATCAAGGTCGCTCCCGGCGCCCGCGTCCGGGTGTGGCTCGACAACGCCGGCCCCAACCAGAACATGGCATTCCACGTCGTCGGCACGATCTTCGACACGGTGTGGAAGGAAGGCGCGTACCGGTTGCAGCCCGGCAACGCGGAGCAAGGCGGATCGCAGACCCTCGACCTGCAGCCCACCCAGGGCGGCTTCGTCGAGTTCACCCTGCCCGACGCGGGGACGTACCCGTTCATCACGCACAAGATGATGAACATGTCCCGCGGCGCGCTCGGCATCTTCCAGGTAGGAGGCAACCAGTGAGCGCCACGACCGAAGCCACCGCCGCCACCAGCGCAACCGTTCCGGCCGTCCCGGTTGGAAAGGTCACGGCAGTGCGGAACACCGCAGCGCTTGCCGTCGCCGCCGTGTGCTCCGTACTGGCTGGCTTGATCCACTACGCCGTGGTGCCGGAGCACCGGACCGCATGGGTCGGGTACGCGGTTTTCTTCACCCTGCTCGGGGCGTTCCAGCTGATCTGGGCCGCCGCAGTCTGGACCGTCCCGCGCCCGTGGCTGCTCAGCCTCGGCGTGGTGGCCAACGCAGCCGCGATCGCCCTGTGGGCGGCCAGCCGTACGGTCGGCCTTCCCTTCGGCCCGGATGCGGGCGAACCTGAGTCGGTCGGCGTCATCGATGTGCTCTGCGTCCTCGCCGAGGCGGTGGCCCTCACCGCCGCAGTTGCGGCGCTGTGGGGTTCGATCCGCCGACGGCGCAGCTGACGCGTCAGCAG
>NZ_JBJZOG010000158.1:0-9544 GCF_047200535.1 Micromonospora mangrovicola
TCGGACGCCACCGGCGATCGGGTGAGTCGTCCCCGGCCCGCCAGCCCCGGAACGCATCCCGGCTCGACGCCGATCCGAGTGAGCAGCCCCGGCCGGGCCGGAGCGGCCTTCGGCGAATTTCCCGCGTACCGGCTGTCGGTTCTCGTACCGTCGGGACGGGACGGGGCCTTCGGTCACCTGTCACCCGCCGACGCGGCGGAAACGTGACGTGCGGTACGCCCCACACCCGATCGGGGCGCACCGGTCGGGGTACCTGCTGATGGTTCGGCCGGAACTGACCGCCAGGCGTTGGCGGAGGCAGGAGTGGTCATGAAGATCGGAATCATCGGGTCGGGGCACGTCGGCGGCACCCTCACCCGTCGCCTGAGCGCCCTCGGTCACGACGTGACCGTGACCAACTCGCGGGGGCCGCAGAGCCTGGGCGACCTGGCGGCGGAGACCGGTGCGACGGCCGGCACGCTCGAGGACACGGTCCAGGCGGCGGAACTGGTCGTCGTCGCCGTCCCGGTGAAGGCCGTGCCGGACCTGCCGGCGGCGCTCTTCGACGGCAAGCTCGTAATCGACGCCGACAACTACTACCCGCAGCGCGACGGGGACATCCCCGACCTGGTCGACCGCAGCCTCAGCTCCAGCCGGTGGACCGCGGACCACCTCAAGGGCGCCCGCGTGGTCAAGGTCTTCAACACCATCCAGGCCGCGCACCTGATGGACGAGGGCAAGCCGGCGGGCGCCCCGGGCCGGATCGCCCTGCCGGTGGCCGGCGACGACGCCGACGCCAAGCGGGTGGCCATGGAGCTGGTCGACGAGTTGGGCTTTGACCCGGTGGACGCCGGCACGCTCGACGAGAGCTGGCGCCAGCAGCCGGACACGCCGGTCTACGGCACCGACCGCGACGCCGACGGGGTGCGGCAGGGGCTCGCCGAGGCGCGTCCCTGACGGGCGTACCACAGAGAAACGCCCCGCCGGCGACGATGCCCGGCGGGGCTTCTCGTGTCTGCGGCCGACCGAGGTCAGCCGGCCGGGTCGGGACCGCAGACGAAGCGTGGCTCAGGGGCGTAGCGCCAGCTGAACTTCTCCCGCTTGATGACCTTGCCGTTCTGGGTGATGACCCGGAAGGCGTCCTGCGCGAAGCCCACGCTGCCCGCAGCGGAGATGCAGTCGGGGCCGGGCTCCAGGTAGACCGTCTTGGGCTGGGTGATGTCCCGCCGGGGGCCGTACTCGGTCTTGACGCTGTCGTAGATCTTGGTGCTCCAGATCGACACGGTGATCGTGCTCGAGGTGTAGGAGGTGTCGATGAGTACGCCGTGCTTGGTGTTGTTGCGGAACTTGAAGTCGAGCTGCGGCCAGAAGATCGTCGACTCGATCACCGCCGGGTAGCGGCTGAAGTAGAACGAGTGCGGCTTGTGCTCGACGTCCTCCAGGCCCGCGTAGTAGGTGGCGTTGAAGAGCGTGGTGGTGAACTGGGAGACGCCACCGCCGACGCCGGGCACGAGCTTGCCGTTCACGATCGTCGGCGCGTCCTGGTAGCCCTGGTCGTAGCCGCGTTCGCCGGTGTGGGCGTTGAGGGAGAAGGTCTGGCCCGGCTGCACGATCGTGCCGTCGACGTCCTTGGCCGCCTGGACGATGTTCTGGCTGCGCGGCGAGGAGAGGCCGCCGGGGAACCGGGTGGTGAAGGTGGAGACCCGCTCCTTGATGCCCAGCTCCGCCAGCTTCGCCTCGCTCAGCTCCGGCTCGGCCGGCTTCAGGTCGGCGGTGACGGTCCGGCCGTCCGCCTTCGGCAGCACGGCGAGCAGATCCCGACCGAAGGTGCCGGCATCCAGCTGCCGGCCGGGTCGCCCGGGCACCACCTTCGGCTTGCCGCCGCTGATGGTCAGGCCGGCGTCCTTCGGCTCCACCTCGATCTTCGCCAGCCGGCCGTCGAGGGCGATGCGCAGCCGTTCGAGGTCGACCCGGGGGGTCAGCTTGCCCGCCTCGTCGGCGGAGAAGCGCAGGCTGCGGGCGATCGCGCTGGGCGGGATGGTGAGCGATCCCTGGGCGGTGGAGAGCTTCACCGGGGCGGCCACGGCCGGCTTCGCCAGCTCGGTCACCAGCCGCTCCACCTCCTCGCGGCCGGTCGCCGGCCACTTCTCGACCAGGGGCACGACCACCGGCGTGGCGGCGACCCATCCCGCCTTGACCGCCTCGGCCGCGCCGGTCCGGTCCAGGGTGAGCGCCGGCTTCGGGTAGACGGGCTTCGGGGTGGTGCCGGTGAAGATGATGGCCGGCATGGTCATCTCCCGGCCCTGGGCGCCCATCACCCGCCGCAGCGCGGCGTCCAGCCGGGCGGCGTCGACGGTCACCACCGGGTCGACCGTGCGGGAACCGACGAGCCGGTCCACCGCGTGCGCGTCGACCGCGGCGGCGGCCGCCACGGTGGCGTCCACGTCGACCGCGAGGCCGACGTCGGCGGGCCTGAGCTCGGCGCTCCGCTCGCCCACCGTCACCTTGACCGGGGCGCTGAGCGTCGCCGCGCGGCGGTCCAGCTCGGCGCGGAGCGCCCGGGCCGCCTCGGCGCGGCTCCGGCCGCCCAGTTCGGCGCCGAGCACGGTGGTGCCCCGGGGCACGTCACCCGCGTACGCCCAGGCGCCGGCCCCGACGCCGGCGGCGAGTACGGCGGCGGCGATCCCGCCGGCGAGCAGCACCCGGCCCCGCCGGAAGAAGGCGGGCCGGACCGGCGCCGGTGCGACGGCGGGTTCCGGCTCGTCGTCCGGCCAGCTCACCGCGGTGACCTTCACCGTGGGCCGGTCGTCGGCGGGCGGAGGTTTCTCCCCGTACAGCGTCACAGCTACCTCGATCGGAAGTACCACGTGGGGACCGCTCCCCCACCCGGAAGACAACTACGGTAACCAACGCTCGAGCAGGGCGGGAGTCGCCGCCCGGACGTCACACCGGCAGCGTGCCGAGCGGGCGGCACCGTGTCGCGACGATCGCCCGACCCGGGTCCCCGCCAGTGCGTGTGGCACGGTAGGCGGGTGCGGACGGATGAGCGTGGCCTGGCGTACGGCGGCGGATGGCTGGACCGGGCCGGCGGGTTGCGCACCGACCCGGGGTGGATCGCCGCGCGGCTGACCGACCGGGAGAGCGTCCTGCTGCCCTTCTGGCGGGATCGTTGCCTGGTGTCGGCGGAGCGCGTTCCGGTGCGCCGCGCCGCCCTCGACGGCGGTGGACTGCTCGGCGCCGCCGACGAGACGGTCTTCCTCGGCCTGGACGCCGGCCGGGCGCTCTTCGCCGTGGACCTGTCGGCCCGGCTCGAGTCGGAGGCGTTGGCGCTGGCCGGGGCGGCCGAGGCGGTCGACGTACGGGCGCTGGTGGCTGGGCTGGGCGCGGCCGAGGCGGCCGTGCAGGCGTACGCCAAGGGGCTGCTGCACTGGCACCGGGGGCAGCGGTACTGCGGTGGCTGCGGTGCGGCCACCCAGGTGCGGGACGGCGGGCACAACCGCTCCTGCACCGGCTCCGGCTGCGGGCGACTGCTCTTTCCCCGGATCGAGCCGGCGGTCATCGTGCTGGTGGAGGCGCCCGGCGAGCCCGGGCGCTGCCTGCTGGCCCGGCACCGGGGCGCGCCGGAGGGGTCGTGGTCGACGCTGGCCGGCTTCGTGGAGGTCGGGGAGAGCCTGGAGGACGCGGTGCGCCGGGAGTTGGCCGAGGAGGCCGGTGTGACGGTGACCGGGGTGGCGTACCAGGGTTCGCAGGCGTGGCCGTTCCCGGCGGGGCTGATGGTCGGTTTCCGGGCGACCGCCGCCTCCGAGGAGATCCGGGTGGACGGCGAGGAGCTGGTGGACGCGCGCTGGTTCAGCCGGGAGGAGCTGCGGGCCCGGGTGGCACAGGGGCGTCCGCTCGGCCGGATCGACTCGATCGATCACCACCTGCTGGGGTCCTGGTTGGACCGGCGGGGCTGACGGCCCGCCCGACCGGTCAGCGGGGTCGGCCGGACGGGTGATCGGAGGATCACCCACAGCGGTTTGTCAGGCCCCCGTTACCGAACTGTGATGTACAGCCGTGACGGCTACCACAGGTGAAACCCGACTGTCTTCCTGCCGTAATCGAGTCGATTTGCCCTGGACTCATTGCCGTCCGGACGTTAACCGATGGTAACCCTGGGCGATCTTGATACCACGAGTGTGTTACCCGTCAGTAGCAAGGGACTTGTGAGGTGTGTCGCTTCGCGAGAGCATCCAATCCGCGTAGTGCGCGGCCCGTCGGCACAACGGTCGCCGCGCCGCCCCGCAGCTTTCCCCGTCCCGAGTCGCGACCCGCGGTCGGTGACGCACCCCCGTCGAGGAGGACCTTGTGAGTGAATCGGAAGACCGCCAGGTGAGTGGCGGCACCCGCTGGCGTCGTTTCGCCGCGATGATGGTGCCGGCGACCGTCGTGGCCGGCGGCATCGTGCTGGGCATGGCGAACGGCGCCATCGCCGCCTCGTTCGCCGTCTCGGGCCAGACCTTCAAGGTGAGCGCCTCGAAGCTTGAGGGTGAGGGCTTCAAGCAGTACGGCGGCGTGGACCACGAGAAGGACGGCACCCTGCACCCGGTCGCCATCTCGGAGATCGGTAGCGCCAAGCTCTACGACCTCTGCCAGTCCGTCAACGCCAGCATCCCGGGCGTGCCGATCGTGCTGACCATCAACGCCGGTGGCAACGGCAACCCGGCGACCGCCAGCGACATGGTGATCGACATGGACTCCCTCGAGGGCGACGCGGTGTTCAGCAACATCCAGATCGGCCGCGACGCGACCGACCTCAACGCGAGCGCGCCGGCGAAGTCCTTCGGTCAGAGCGCCGACAAGGTCGTCATCACCGACCTGCAGCAGGTGGCCCGCTCCACCACCGCCGGCACCTTCACCCTGAACGGCCTCAAGCTCAAGCTGAACGTGGGAGCCTCCGCCAAGGAATGCTTCTGATCTGATGTCCGAGGCCCGCGGAGGGCGCCCTCCGCGGGCCTCGACCATGTCTCACCCCGTCAGCACAGCCAGGAGGAGTACGTGACAACCGCCGAGACGCAGCAGGCCCGGCCCAGCCGGTTCGGGCAGGCATGGCGTGGCTTCCGCCGGTGGCGGCGGACGCGGCCGTTCTGGGGTGGGCTCTTCACCGCGCTGGCCGGCCTGGAGATCTTCGCCACCACGCAGATGGACCTCAACGGCCTGAGCTTCAACTTCCACGTCGGGCCGACCGGATTCCTGTCCTGGCTGATCCCGGTCGCCCTGGTCGCCTGCGGGATGCTGCTCTGGTTCAGCCCGGAGCAGCGCATGTTCTACTCGATCGTCGCAGCGATCTCCGCGCTCTTCTCGCTGATCGGAGTCAACCTCGGCGGCTTCTTCATCGGCCTGCTGCTCGGCATGGTCGGTAGCGCCCTCGGCTTCGCCTGGGTGCCGGCCAAGAAGGCCCCGGCCGCCGAGCCGGTCGTCGAGGCCGGCCCGGTCGAGGAGGAGGACGCGGACGAGGACGCGGACGAACCGGCCCTCGTCGACGAGTTGCTGCCCCGGCAGCGCGAGGACGAGACGACCGGCGTGCTCACCGACACGCTGCCCGAGCCACGCAACCCGCTGCGGGAGCCGGCCCCCACCGAGTCCGCCGACAGCACGCAGGTGCTGCCGGCCGTCGGCCCGGACGCACCGGAGGGTCCCGGGTCCCGTGACCCAAAGCTGTACGCGATCCTGCTGGTGCTCGCCAGCGTCTCGGCGGCCGGCCTTTTCGCGCTGCGTGGTGAGCAGCCCGCGCTCGCCGCACCGACCGCCTGCCCGACCAGCACCACCTCCGCCGCCCCGCAGCCGTCGGACTCCGCGTCGGCCTCGGCCTCGGCCAGCCCGAGCCCCACGCCGGAGCCGACGTCGGACGGCAACCTGCTGACCGACATCATCGACGGCATCACCGGCCTGTTCACCGGCGACGACTCGGGCAGCGCCGAGCCTTCGCCCACCCCGACGCCGAGCAACTCGGACGCGCCGGCCGTCGCCGAGCCGACGGCCAGCGCCACCCCGGCCGAAGCCACCACCAGCGCCACCCCGACGCCCAGCGCCAGCTCCGCGGCGGAGCCCTCGACCAAGCCGAGCCGCACCACCTGCGTCGACGTGCAGCCGGCCAAGCCGAAGCCGGTCGAGGCGGGCCAGCCGCTGCCCCGGATCGCCGCCGAGTCGAGCCAGCCCACGGTCGCCGCGCAGCCCTCCAAGCTCACCGGCTCCAAGGTGACCATGACCGGGCTGCGCTTCGACGGCATCGTCGACCTGCCCACCCGCGCCGGCACCCTCAAGACGCTGAAGTTCAGCATGGACAAGGCGGTGACCGACGACTTCGTGCTGATGGCCGACGGCCCGTCGGGCAAGCACCAGCGGTACGTCACCGACCGGCTCACGGTCCAGGGGGACGTCGCCTTCTACGCCACCCGCTTCGTCGGGTACCTGCTCGGCATCAAGATCACGCTCACCCCGGACCTGCCGTTCCCGGACGGCATCCCGATCACCTCGCCGCTCCCGATCACCTTCACCGACCCGTCGATCGACCTCGCGTTCGTCGACTCGAACGTCCTCACCGCCACGCCGAAGCTCAAGCTCGACCTGGCCTGATCCGCCGGATGGACGAAACGGCCGGGAGCCGGAGGAGACCTCCGACTCCCGGCCGTCGCCACGCCTAGAGACGGGCCAGCGCCTGGCGCAGCGGGTCGAGACCCAGCGCGCCCAGGTCGAGCGCCTGGCGGTGGAACTCCTTGAGGTCGAAGTCGGCCCCCTTGCGGGCCTTCGCCTCGTCCCGGGCCTGGAGCCAGATCCGCTCGCCCACCTTGTACGAGGGGGCCTGCCCCGGCCAGCCGAGGTAGCGGTTCAGCTCGAAGCGCAGGGTCTCGTCCGGCACCCGGCAGTGCGCCCGCATGAACTCCCAGCCCAGCTCGGGCGTCCAGCGCTCGCCCGGGTGGAAGCCGAACGGGTTGTCCCGCGGGATCTCCAGCTCCAGGTGCATGCCGATGTCGACGATCACCCGGGCCGCGCGGAGCGCCTGGCCGTCGAGCATGCCGAGCTTGTCGCCCGGGTCCTCCAGGTAGCCCAGCTCGTCCATCAGCCGCTCGGAATAGAGCGCCCAGCCCTCGCCGTGCCCGGAGACCCAGCAGAGCAGCCGCTGCCAGCGGTTGAGCAGGTCGGCGCGGACGGCGGTCTGGGCGACCTGGAGGTGGTGACCCGGCACGCCCTCGTGGTAGACGGTGGTCACCTCCCGCCAGGTGGAGAAGTCGGTGATGCCCTGCGGCACCGCCCACCACATCCGGCCCGGCCGGGAGAAGTCCTCGCTCGGGCCGGTGTAGTAGATCGCGCCGTCGCTGGTCGGCGCGAGGCAGCACTCGATCCGGCGGACCTGCTCCGGAATGTCGAAGTGGGTGCCGTGCAGCTCACTGATCGCCTTGTCGGCCAGCGCCTGCATCCAGTCCCGGAACGCCTCCTTGCCCCGGATGGTGCGGGCCGGGTCGGCGTCCAGCGCTCGCACGGCGTCGTCGATGCTGGCACCCGGCCCGGCGATCCGGGCGGCCACCGCCCGCATCTCGGCCTCCAGGCGGGCCAGTTCCGCGAAACCCCAGGCGTACGTCTCGTCGAGGTCGACCTTGGCGCCGAGGAAGTACTGCGAGGCCAGCTCGTACCGCTCCCGGCCGGCGGCCTGCTTGTCCCGGCCGTGCGGGGCCAGCTCGTTGCGGAGGAACTGCCCGAACTCGGCGGTGGCCCCGGTCGCGGCGGCGGCCCCCTTGCGCAGCTCGGCACCGAGCGCACCGTCGGCCCCGAGCCGCTCGACCAGGCCGTGGAAGAAGTTGTCGCCGTTCGGGTCGGTCCAGATGTCGCACTGCTTGGCGACCTCGACCAGCTGCACCCGCGAGCTGACCTTCCCGGCCGCGGCCGCCTCACGCAGCGTCCGCTTGTAGCCTTCGAGGGCCGCGGGGAAGCCGTTGAGCCGGGCGGCGATGTTGGCCCGGGCGTCGTCGCCCTCGGTCGGCATGAGGTCGAAGACCATGCGGATCTCGTGCAACCCGCTGGCGATCACGTTGACCTCGCTCGCGGTCTCGCCGGCCTCGTGCCGGGCGAGGTCCAGCCCGAGGCGCTCCTGCATCGCCTCCTTCGCGGTCCGCTCGGCCTCGGTGTCCGGCTCGGTCACGTCGAGGTCGGCGAGGGTGCGCCGGACCAGGTCGGCGCGGGCCGCGTACCCCGCGGGGGAGAGGTCGTCGAGCTGGTCGTCGTAGCCGGCGATGCCGACGTAGGTGGCGCCGGTCGGGCTCAGCGGTGCCCAGTCGGCCACGTAACGGTTGGCGAGGTCATCGATTCGTCCCACGAGGCGACCCTACGTGACCGTGCCGCTTCGTTGTCGACCGTGTTTGCCGTGTTCACGGCAGCAGGTACGACGGGACGGGGAGCGCCGACGGTCCCGGTTCTGTGGCGGCCGACACGGCGTCCGATTTTCGCGGGACATCGTCGTACCCCTGCGGCAGAGTGTCAGGGGTGACGGCGCACTTCACTCCTGACCGGGCGGCGCTGCGGAGTTGGCTGCCCGGCTTCCTCGCACTCGGCGTGATCTGGGGCTCCAGCTTTCTCTTCATCAAGGTCGGGGTGACCGAGCTGCACCCGTTGCAGCTCACCCTCTACCGGGTCGCCACCGGTGCCGCGACGCTGCTGGTGATGCTGGCCGTGCTACGCGAGCGGCTGCCCCGCGAACCCCGGGTGTGGGCGCACCTGCTGGTGGTCGCCGCGTTCGGCGTGGCCCTGCCGTTCACCCTGTTCGGCTTCGGCGAGCAGCGGGTGGAGTCGATGCTCGCCGGCATCTGGAACGCCACCACGCCGCTGATCGTGCTGCCGCTGGCGGTGCTGGTCTTCCGCACCGAGCGGCTGACCGTGCGCCGGGCGGTCGGGCTGGCGTTGGGCTTCGCCGGCGTGCTGGTGGTCCTCGGCGTCTGGGAGGGCCTCGGCGGGTCGCACTTCACCGGGCAGCTCATGTGCCTGGGTGCCGCGGCCTGCTACGGGGTGGCCATCCCGTACCAGAAGAAGTTCATCGCCGGCAGCGCGTACTCCGGACTGTCGCTGTCGGCGGCGCAGTTGCTGGTCGCGACCGCGCAGCTGGCGGTGGTCACGCCGCTGGTGGCGGGGGCCCCGCCGGTGCCGACCGACCTCTCCCTGCGGGTGGTGGCCAGCGTGGCGGCGCTCGGCGCGCTCGGCACCGGGCTGGCCTTTGTGATCAACCTGCGCAACATCCGGGTGGCCGGGGCGAGCACCGCGTCGACCGTCACCTACCTGATCCCGATCTTCGCGGTGCTGGTCGGCGCGGTCGTGCTCGGCGAGCGGCTGAACTGGCACCAGCCGGTCGGCGCGCTGATCGTGCTCCTCGGCGTGGCGGTCGCCCAGGGCGTACTCGGCCGACGCCGGCCGCGGACGGTCGCCGGCGTGCCCGCGGTGCCGGCCGCCGAGCCCGCCGCTGAACCGGTCGCCCGCGCCTGATCCGCGGAACCGGTCGCCCGCGCCTGATCCGCCGGGCCGACGCCCAGCCGGTCTCGGG
>NZ_JBJZOG010000159.1:0-9473 GCF_047200535.1 Micromonospora mangrovicola
CTTACAGCTTCTGGCTATGGGACTCGACACCAACGGGGTGGGCCAGCGCTTGGGCATGAGTGGGCACACGGTCACGCATCACATCAGCAAGATGCTCCGCATCGTCGATGCATACAACCGCACCGAGCTGGTGGCCCGGGCCTACGCCGCCGGCGTGCTCATCGCTGGTGCCTGGCCGCCGGAACCGTCGGGGCAGCGGTGCCTGCAGTCGGCCGACTTCGGACAACTCGAGTCGGTCGCGAGCAACCTGGCAGCCATCGCTTGATCCGCTGGGTGCTGGTTGACTCAGGCAAGCTTCCATGAAGCCCGAGACTGCAGGTTCCGTGCCAGATGTTGATTCCGGCGTCGCCCGAAGGCTTGCCGGATGTTTCGTGACAGGACATGGTGCTGATCATGGTGGATCCGCTCGCCGACTCCCCGGCTCTCCGAGACGCCGGCCTACGCCATAACCGCAACTGGCTGCTGATGTGGTTCGGGCAGGCGGTCAGCGCCCTCGGCGACTTCGTTTTCACGACCACGGTCGTGCTGTGGACCGGCACCGTGATTGCAGCCGACCAGGCCTGGGCCCCGCTGGCCGTTGGTGGTGTGCTGATCGCCGCCGCCGTACCGATCGTGCTGGTCGGGCCGATTGCCGGTGTGTACGTGGACCGGTGGGACCGGCGGCGGACCATGATGGTGATGGACGCGCTGCGCGTGGTCATCGTCCTCGCGTTGCTCGTCGTACCGGCCGTCGGCGACAGGTTGACCGTGGCCGCGCAGCTGGTCCTCGTCTACGTCGGCGTGGCCCTGTCCAGCGCCGCCGCCCAATTCTTCAACCCGGCGCGCTTCGGCCTTCTCGGCGCGGCCGTCGAGCCCGAGGATCAGGCCCGTGCCGGTGCGCTGTTCCAGACGTCGTACTCGGTCGCCGCGGTCATCGGTCCACCGATCGCGGCGCCGCTGCTGTTCTCCGTCGGCGTCCAGTGGGCCATTGGCCTCAACGCCGCATCCTTCGCCGCCTCGTTCCTGGCCCTGCAGGCGATGCGGCTGCACCCCGCGCCGCGCCCGGACGGCGACACCGACGCGGCTCCAGCGGGCGACGCGGTAGCGCAGCAGGCCGGCTTCCGCCAGGAGATGGCCGAGGGCTTTCGCTTCTTCGTCCGCAGTCCCGTGCTGCGCGCGGCCGGCACGGCGGTCACCATCGCCATGTTCGGCGTCGGTGCGCTCAACGCCCTCGACGTCTTCTTCGTCACGGACAACCTCGGCGTCGACGCCAGCTGGCTCGGCACCCTGGGCGGCGCGTTCGGCATCGGCTCCGTCGTCGGTGCCCTCATCGCCACGGCGGTCGCCACCAGGTTCGGCGCGCCGCGAATGTTCTGGACCGGCATGCTGCTCCTCGGGTTGTTCATCATCGCCTATTCGCGAATGACGTATCTTCCCGCCGCGATCGTCGTACTGGCCCTCGCCGGAATCCCCCTCTCCGTCGTCAACGCGGTCTCCGGTCCGCTCGTCCTCGCCGTCACCCCGGTGCAGATGATCGGCCGAGTGATGGCCGTCCTCACCCCACTGATGACCGTGGCATCGATGACCTCCATGGCCGTCGCCGGCTGGCTCGCCAGCACCCTGCTGCGCGGCTTCTACGTCCACCTAGGACCGGTGGCTCTCGGCCGCATCGATGTGATCTTCACGGTCAGCGGGCTGATGATCCTCGCTGGTGGCCTCTGGGCGAGTGGCCCTCTCCGTAACCTCGCATCGAGTGCGCCGGCGGCGGAGAGCTCGGCTCCCCTGGCGCCGCCAGCCGACAACGATCCCGACGCCGACACCGCCCGGATCTGAGTGAGCTGTTCTCTACCTGAGTAGCGCTGTTTCTCGACGCGCTAAAGGACGAGGATCGCGGCGAGCAGCGGCGTGGCGCGGGTGAGGGCGTCCATGATGCCGTGCTCACCGGTGGCGGTCAGGTCGTGGGTCGAGCCGGGCAACGTGGGTGAGGTCCACGCCAAGCTCGGCCATGCGGGTTTGCGGTGAGCACTTGGCCATTAGATCGCTGGGGTTGCTTCCGCGCTGCCATGGACGATGTGGTCCATAGAGGACGAGAGGCGTGATGCTGTTCCTGGGAGACGACTGGGCCGAGGACCACCACGACGTCGAACTCGTTGACGGCAACGGTGGCAAGCTGGTCCGTAAACGGCTACCCGAAGGCCTCGAAGGTGTCACCCGACTGCACGCTCTGATCGCCGAGCACATGCCGGCCGACTGGGCCGATCTCGACCCGGCCGAGGCAGCAGCCCAGGTGCGGATCGGGATCGAGACGGACCGTGGCCCGTGGGTGCAGGCGCTGCTCGCGGCCGGCTATCAGGTGTATGCGATCAACCCGATGCCGGTTGCTCGGTATCGGGAGCGGCATTCCACCTCGGGGGCGAAGTCCGACGCCGGCGACACGCACGTGCTGGCCGAGATCGTGCGCTTGGATCACGCCCATCATCGTCCGGTCGCCGGCGACAGCGCCGAGGCGGAGGCCATGAAACTGGTGGCCCGAACTCATCAGACGTTGATCTGGGACCGGTCGCGGCAGATGCTGCGGCTGCGCAGCGCGTTACGCGAGTTCTTCCCCGCCGCCCTGGACGCCTTCGACGACCTGACCGCGCCCGACGTTTTGGAGCTGCTCGGCCGCGCGCCGGACCCGGCTCGCGCCGCCCGGCTGTCACGATCACAGATCGCCGCCGCGTTGGGGCGGGCGAACCGCCGCAACATCGACACGAAAGCCGCCGACTTGCAGCAGCGGCTGCGCGCCGGGCAGCTGCGCCAACCAGACGCGGTTCAGGCCGCTTACGCGGCCGTCGTGACTGCCCAGGTTCGGCTGATCGCCGCGCTCAACGCCGAGGTCGAGCAGCTCGGGCAGGTGGTGGCCGACCATTTTGGCCGGCACCGGGACGCTGAGCACTACCTGAGCCAACCCGGCCTCGGTGTGGTCCTCGGCGCCCGGGTACTCGGCGAGTTCGGCGACGACCCACACCGCTTCACCGACGCAAAGGCCCGCAAGAACTACGCCGGAACGTCCCCGATCACCCGAGCATCCGGCACTCGCAAAGTCGTCTTGGCCCGCTACGCCCCGCAACCGAAGACTCAGCGACGCCGTCCACCAATGGGCGTTCTGCTCGCTGAAAGGCTCACCCGGCGCCCGCGCCTACTACGACACTCTCCGCGCCCGCGGCACCGGCCACCAAGCCGCCCTGCGACAACTCGGCAATCGCCTCGTCGGCATCCTGCACGGCTGCCTCAAGACCGGCACCGCCTACAACGAGACAACTGCCTGGGCCCATCTCCACCCCAGTTCTTGACAACGAAAAACATAGGATGTCTGCCGCGATCCGCGTGTTCGTGGCCGCCCTTCGGGCCGGGGCTCGGATCACGAGGGCGCGCCGACCGGCCTGGCTCCGCCCGCCTGAACCGTGGCGGCGGGAGCGGTGGTACGGTGCTCGAACCACCGCTTTAACACGAAGGCCCAGCTCAACGGGCAGGCCAATCGATAGATTCGGACGTATCACCATATGTCGAATTGTGGGCGATACTGGGATCGAACCAGTGGCCTCTTCGGTGTGAAGCAGGACGCTCCGCTGGCTCTGATGACCTGCGGAAAGGCAAGACCGCAGGTCGGGGCGCATGCCGTTGGGCGCCGTTGATGCGGTTGAAGGCAGTTCGCCGCTGTTCCGTGTACCCGGCTGCTCCCCACCCGCTCCCCGATTCCGCCCCATGTGGACCCACGGTCAGCCGGAGAGAGTCTGCCTAACGCGGGGTCGTCCGCCCGGCGGCATGGCGCAAGCGATCCGACGGCAGGTAAGCGAGTGCGTAGTCGACGGTAGGACATATCGAGAAACACCAGCATTCCGCCTGCGGGTGATCGAACGCCTCGCCGCCCGTAAACCTCGGATGACGCCCGGAAGCCTCAGTTCCCGGTGGAACCGGCAGCCACAACGATCGAGACGGGCGTGCCATGTTCGACGGTACGGGAGACGGTGCAGAGCCGGTCGTGGGACTGCTGCAGCGACCGGGGCAGCGCCTCGCGCGCCCTGTCGCCGTCCGCGCCCGACGGGAACGTCACGGTGAACTCGACCCTGAGGTTCTGCATCTGGTTTCCTCCGGCCTCGTCCCGGACCTTGTCGCCGGTGACTTCGACGGAGAACTGGGTCGGCTCGGCTCGGCGGCTGGTGATGTGGTCCACGTCTATCGCCGTGCAGCCGCCGATGGCCGCCAGAAGCAGCTCCACCGGCGTAAAGCTGCCGTCCTCGCCCGTGCCCATCGACATCGATCCGCCGCGGATATTCCGCACGACGTACTGCCCCAGGCTGGTGCGCTCGATCTCCACCGAGCGGAAGGTGTCCTCACTCATGACAGGAAACCTACCCAGGCCCGCTGGCCCCTGGGTCACCGGCCCGGCTGGCCGATCGGCCCATCCTCAACCGTCAAGTGACGGTCATATCAGGACAGCGCCGACCAGAAGTGCCGCGCCGGCGCGCTGTGGGCCCCCAGCGCGGTCGCGGCAAAAGGCTCGACCGGTGCGGTACGGCAGACGTGCCGACTACCAGTCGAGTAGGCGCACAGGCTTCAACAGACGCGACCTAAACCGCGCCGAGCGCTCACTCGGCGGCAGATCCTTGCACCCGATCTGGGTGACGGGTCTGCTGACCGGATCCGCTCATGGCGTGTCGGGTCAGGCACTGGAGGGTGCTGGGCCGCGGACGGCGGTGGGATCGGTGTCGAGGAACACCCGGATCCGTTCAGCGATTGCCGGCCAGTCAGGCCCGAGCCAGACGAAGTGGGTATGCGCGCGGCTCTCGACGAGTTGGGCGTTGCGGATGGTGCTGGCCAGCGACTGAGCGTGGGCGAACGGGACGCCCCCGTCGGTGCGTGTGGCGATCACCAGGGTGGGTTGATCGATCCGGGCGGTGACGTCGGGCGTGGCACGCAGATCGTTGAGGAAACCGCGGCCGGAGCGCATCTGGGCGAACAACGCCAGCAGCAGGTCGCGGTCCTCGGCGCGCAGTGCGGCCACGACCTCGCCCGCCGGTCGGGTCGAGAGGCGGCTCATCATCAGCCGCAGACAGACGTCGGGCGCCATACGAGCGAGCGCATGTATCCCGGCCCATGTCACGGCCTCGGTCCCGGCAGCGAACCCGATGTGCGCGCCCAGGCGAGTCCGGTGATCCGGAAAGGGCAGCCAGCCCACGGCACTGACCAGGATCAAACGCTCGACGAGGTCAGCATGCTGCGCGGCCATCGTAGCGGCGGTCGGCCCGCCACCCGAGACGCCGACAACGGCGGCGACCCGGGTGATGCCCAGGTCGGCACACAACGCCCGGACCACGTCCGTATACGCCTCCACCGGTCTGCCGGTTGACAGTGGAGTGCGGCCGTAGCCGGGACGTGAGGGCGCCAGCAGCGTGCAACCAGCCGCGGCGAACACCTCCTCGCCCAACGCCAAGCCGGCTCGCACGTGCCCACCGTGGAAGACCAGCACCACGGCCTCACCACGTCGATCCAACCGGTATTCGACCTGGCCGGCCGGCATGCATGCCACTGCCGTCGGTCTCACAAGGTCGGGCATCGAAGTGCCTCCAGGCGTAGCGATGCTGCGGCACTCACGCGCCGACCAGCCTTCCCGGCACATCCACCAGCAGCCTAGCCCGTTGCCCGTCAACGGCACGCCCCCAACCACTCCGATAGCCTGCCGACGATGGCACTGTCGCCGATTGACCGAACATCCTCGAATGCGTACGACCGCGCGGCAGCCGGGGCACCTACCCACGATGTGTAGCGCGCTTGGCCGCATGAGCGGTCATTCGTACGGCTGTATGCGGGCGGGCCTTACCGTGCTCAGCCTCGCCCACCCGGTCGGCATTGGCGGGCAGGTAGGGGTCGATGCCGTTGAGTGCAGTTCAGTGCCGTTGGGTGCGGTTGCGACGGCGAGCGCGAGGTCATCTGGCGGTGGCAGGTCGAGGAGACGGCCTGACAGGTGAACACGGCGCGCACACGCTTGACTCTTCCCGCTACTGGGGCGGGCCCGCGGGACAGCGGCCTACCCGGCGATCGGGGCCGGCCGCTTGGATGGACGGCCGGCCCCTCGCGGCGTCACATGTTGATCATGTGTCCGGCGAGCCCATGTAGGGCGTCCTTGACCGCCTCGCCTAGGGTCGGGTGGGCGTGCACGTTGCGGGCCAGCTCGTGCACGGTCAGGTCCCACTGCTGCGCCAGGGTCAGCTCGGGCAGCAGTTCGGTGACGTCCGGACCGATCAGGTGCCCGCCGAGCAGTTCGCCGTACCTGGCGTCGCTGATCAGCTTGACGAAGCCGACAGTGTCGCCCAGGCCGTGCGCCTTGCCGTTGGCGCTGAAGGGGAATTTCGCCACCCGCACGTCGTGGCCTCGCTCGCGGGCCTGCGCCTCGGTGAGGCCGAAGCTGGCCACCTGCGGCTGGCAGTACGTCGCCCGCGGGATCATGGTGTAGTCCAGCTCCATCGTCTCGGCGCCGGCGATCGTTTCGGCGGCGACGATGCCCATCGCCTCGGCGGCATGCGCGAGCATCAGCTTCGCAGTCACGTCGCCGATCGCGAACAGGTGCGGCACGCTGGTCCGGCAGCGGGCGTCGACGTCGACGGCGCCCCGTTCGGTGAGCCGGACCCCGGTCTTCTCCAGGCCGTAGTCATCGACGCGGGGCGCGAAGCCGATCGCCTGTAGCACCCTGTCGGCCTCGAGCACGCGCTGCTCGCCGCCCCTGGACGACACGGTCACCCGGACCCGGTCGTCGGTTTCGTCGATCGACTCCACCCGGGTCGACGTGAGTACCTCGATGCCGAGCCGCCTGTAGCGGCGGGCAAGTTCGGCCGAGACTTCCTCGTCCTCCAGCGGCAGCATCCGGTCGAGGAACTCCACGATCGTCACGCGCACGCCGTAGTTGTGCAGGACGTACGCGAACTCGACGCCGATCGCGCCCGCCCCGGCGATGACGATGCTCTCCGGCAACTCCGGGGAGAGAATCTGCTGCTCGTACGTGACGATCCGGTCGCTGACCGCGGTGCCCGGCAGCAGCCGGGTGGTCGCCCCGGTGGCGATGATGCAGTGGTCGAACGTGACGGTGTCGGTGCCGCCGTCGTTGCGGGCCACGGCCAGGGTGCGCGGGTCGGTGAAGCTGGCGCGTCCCTCGTACTCGGCGATCGCGTTATTCCTCATGAGGTACCGGACGCCCTTGGCGCGCCCGTCGGCAACCTTACGGCTGCGGTCGAACGCGGCACGGTAGTCGAGGCTGACCTGCCCGTCGACCCGGATGCCGTACGTCCTCGCCTCGTGGGTGACCAGGTGGGCCAGTTCGGCGTTGCGAAGCAGCGCCTTGGACGGGATGCAGCCGACGTTGAGGCACACGCCGCCCCAGTACCGCTCCTCGATGATGGCCGTCGACAAGCCCAGTTGAGCCGCGCGGATCGCGGCGACATAGCCTCCCGGACCCGCCCCGAGCACCACCACGTCAAAGTGTGCAGACATATCCCGATCCAACGCGCCGCCTTCACCCGCTGTCGATGGTGGCGGTCGGGGTGTGGCGACCGTCTCCACCGATAAGCACTTGCGGTGGCTGGCGGTTGTGGTGAGGGTACGCGGGTGACCTTGGAACCGGACCCGGTCGGTCCTGTGCCGCAGCGGCGTGATGTTGACGTCGCGCTGGTTCGTCGGCTGGTCGTGGCCCAGTTCCCGGAGTGGGCGGCGTTGCCTGTTCGCCCGGTGCCGGTTGGGGGGTGGGACAACCACACCTTCCGCCTCGGTGAGGACATGCTGGTCCGGCTGCCGAGCGCCGCCGCGTACGCGCTGGCCGTGGAGAAGGAACAACGGTGGCTGCCGGTACTGGCGCCGCATCTGCCGCTGCCGATCCCAGTGCCGCTGGCCCTGGGCGAGCCTGGTGCGGGCTACCCGCATCCGTGGTCGGTCTACCGGTGGCTCGGCGGTGCGCCGGCGAGCGCGGCAGCGATCGTCGACCTGGACCGCTTCGCGATCACGTTGGCCGACTTTCTCGCCGCGTTGCAGCAGGTCGACCCGCGGGGAGGCCCCACGCCGGGGCAGCACAACTGGTTTCGGGGCGGGCCGCTGCGCACCTATCACCGGCAGCTGACGCAGGCGGTGGAGAAGCTGGCCGACCGGGAGATGCGCGGGGAAGTCACCGCGATCTGGCGGGCGGCGCTGCGACAGGTGTGGGACGGGCCACCGGTATGGTTCCACGGCGATGTCGCCGCCGGTAACCTGCTGCTCGCCGATGGTGCGTTGACCGCAGTCATCGACTTCGGCACCTGCGGTGTCGGCGACCCGGCGTGCGACCTGGCGATCGCGTGGACGTTGCTGTCGGGGTCGAGTCGCGCGGCGTTCCGCGGCAGGTTGTCCGTGGACACCGGGACATGGGCGCGCGGGCGTGGCTGGGCATTGTGGAAAGCGGTGATCACCTACACGGGCGCAGCCGTGCCCGAGACCCAGGCAGCCGCCGCGAAGCACCTCATAGATCAGATCATCACGGACCACAGCCGCGAAGCGTGACGAGGTCACAGCGGCAAATGCGCGCGGTGAAGGCTGCGCTACCTCCGCAGCCACCGACTTTCGGGCCGTCTGTCTCAGGTCCTGAGGCGGCGTCGCAGTGAGTGCCGCAGTTCGTCGGGCAGACCTTCGATCTCCACCAGCGCGGGCAGCAGCTCTGGCTCGGTCAGGTATGCGCGGAAGGCATCCGCGATCGTCACGCCGTGGGCCGGCTGGTGCATCACGGTCACCGGGTCTCCGGCTTGAACATCTCCCGGCTCCACGACCCGCAGGTAGGCACCAGGCCTGTTCTCACGGGTGAACGTCTTCACCCACTGCGGCTCAGCCATCTTGGCCTGAAACGTGGCGCACGGGATACGTCCGAACGTCGGCTGTAGCACGAGGCTGTCGCCGATAAGCCACGTCTCGCCGATCACCGCGCCGTTCACGTCGACGCCCACCGTGGTGAGGTTCTCGCCGAAGACGCCGCCAGGCAGCACGCGGTCAAGTCGGGCCTCCCACCAGTCGTAGTCCTCCCGGGCGTACGCGTACACGGCCTGGTCGTCACCGCCATGGTGCTCGATGTCGAAGATCTGGTCGCCCACCAGACCACTGTGCAGCCCGGTGGTCTTCGGTCCGGGAGCGCGGACCGTCACAGGCCCGTCGACCGGCTGCTTATTGATGCCGGTGATACCGACTCGCTTCGCGGTGCTGCGCTCCGGCACGGCCAGGTTGACTGAAAGGATTTTGCCCATGGGCCGCAACCTATCGGCCGTCACGCAACGCCGCGCCGCATATCTTCGCGCGTACGAGCGAAGGAAGCCCTCGCCGCAGGCCGGACCGGCGTTCCTCCTGATCGCCAACACCCGCCCCCAAAGGCACGACCGCCACGCGAAGCCGTGACCGGCGCCGGGCGTCACGCGGACGTCCGACTGCCCCCAGCCGAACGCCCTGAA
>NZ_JBJZOG010000160.1:0-9362 GCF_047200535.1 Micromonospora mangrovicola
ATGGCCCCACTCGGATCATGCTGCGCGAACGCCCAGCCAGGCCGTCGGGTTCGATCGCAAAGTCCACAGCGACGGCCACATCCTCATCGCCGGCGGCAAGACCGAGGCCAGGAGGACACGGACACCGGTTCTACACCACTGGCGTTGCACCAGCTTCGTTCGTCTGAGGAACCGCCGGAACGGGTTCGTGAGGGCATCCCATCGGGCGGTAGGGCGGTACGGCCCGGGTTCCGAAGGTCATGCACGATACGGACTGTGCGTATTGAGCGTTTCGAGTTCTCCGTTGATTCCATCGAGGCCGTCCCGGACGGGTGGCGGCTGGAGGGCGAGCCGGGTTATCACCCGCGGCACTGGGCACGGCCGGGTGAACGCTTCCGCCTGGCCTGCGAGGAGCATGGCCGGCGGCAGCGCGACGTGGAACTGGTCGTCGTCGATCTCACCGAGTCGTACGCCATCGTGAGCGGCACCGGCGGTGACCTGCTCCGGCCGGACGACATCGTGTCCGGTGAGCGCTCCGTCGCGGACCTCGCCGAAACGCGGCGGACGCCGGCCGAGGCTGCCGCGCATCTGGCTGAAATCCTGGATCTGCGGCCCCTGGCCGATTCCGCCGGGAACGGCAAGGACTGGTCGGCGGTGGAGACCGAGCTCGGCGTCACACTGCCTGGCGACTACAAGGCATTCATCGACGCCTACGGCCCGGGCTCGGTCGATGACCATGTCCACGTGTGCGCCCCCGACGCAGCCGAGGAATGGGCGGACCTGGTCGGGCAGAACTCCTACGCGCACGAGTGCGTCGGCGCGGAGTTCTTCGGGCGGGGCAACTGGCGGCGGGACTGGCATCTGGGTGACGCGTCGCATTGGAATCCGGACCGGGAAGACATTCCCTCATGGTTCGAGCCCGGCGACGACCTGATCTCCTGGGGACACACCGGGAACGGCGACTTCCTCTTCTGGCACGTCAAACCTGGCACGGCCCCCGACAACTGGCCCGTCATGCTCAAAGAGGAAGGACCGCTCTGGGAGCAGTACGGAGCCGGATTCGCCACCGCACTGGCAGACCTGCTGACCGGCGATATCCAGTCGGAGTATCTGAGCCGCTGGCTGGGCGGTCCGCACTCCTACGGCCGCTGATCGGCCGCGGCCATGACCTTCAGAGCGGGGACGGTGACGCGGCGGGCCCCCGCGTGATAGCAGGTCCGGTGCGACGCGCACATCTGCCGCAGATAAGGCGCGCGGCCCGGTGGTGTGCGTGACTGTCCGTAACACCAGCCTGGTCGTTGGTCGCGCCATTGGATCCAGGCTCGTGGCCGAAGCCCCAGGTAATGGCATCAGCCCGTGCAACGCCCGGCCCGGCGTCCCATGTCCGACATGTCTACGACGGCGTGGCGCCACGCCAAGTGCTGCGATTACATCCAACTGCAGATAAACGGTGAGCTGATCGTGTGGGACCGGGGCCGCACCAACTTCGCGCAGCTGCAGCGACGCGTCACCGCCGGCCGCGCCCTACCCCGGCTGGCACGCGATTGCCCCGCCCACTACGTGCTGTTCGACCTCCTCGCCGACGTCAGTGGGCAGGTGCTCCTGGACCTGCCGCTGGCACAGCGCCGCGCCCGGCTGGAACAACTGCTCGCCGACGCGCCGGCGCCGCTCACGCTGACCCCGCAGACGGCCGACATGCGACAGGTGTCCGACTGGCTGATGAACTGGACCGTCGCTGCGGGCATCGAAGGCGTGGTCAGCAAGCGGTCCGCCGGCCGGTACGAGCCCGGCCGGCGCGGCTGGTCGAAGTTCCGAACCCGGATCGTCACCGAGGCCATCGTCGGCGGGGTTACCGGCAGCATCAGCAACCCCAAGACGGTGCTGCTGGGCCGGTTCGACCGGCAGGAACGGCTGCGCTACACCGGTCGCACCCATCCGCTGGCCCTGGAACAGGCCGCCGAGTTGGCGGCGGTGCTCACGCCGCCGCGGCTGCCACGCCGTGGCGCCGCGCACCGTGGCCGCAGCCTCTTCCCGCGTCGTGGTCCGGCCAACTGGAGCGGCCCGAGCCGTTGGGATACGTACAGGTGGAGCCGACCGTGGTCGCGGAGATAGACGCCGACGTGGCGTTCGAGCACCAGCGGTGGCGGCACCGCGTTCGGTACGCGAGGACCCGGCCGGACGTGTCGGTCTACGAAGTGCCGCTGCTCCTCGGCGAGGGCGAAGACCCGTTCGGCACGCCGCGAGGCTGACGGCACGGGCGACGGCCGAGCCGCTGAGCAACGCGACCTCATCCATGCAGGCAAATTCTCGGCCGCCGGTGAGGCAACCAGCCTTCCAACCACGGCACACGGGCGATCAGCTGGACGGTTTCGCTGGCGGTCCCTGGGTGTGAAGTCGGCCTCCCGGCCGGTGCGGCCGTGGGCGGTCAGGTCCTGCGCCTGGGCGTCCCCGAAGGCCACCCGCGCGGCGCCGTGCCCGTAGCCGACGACGGCCAGCTGCGCGACGGTCCACGTCTCCGGTGAGTGCGGCCCGCGTCGGGCAGATCACCGTCCCGCGGCGGCGAGGCGGTGGTCAACGGCCGTGTGGCGGCGGCCGGCGCCGACGGTGCGGACGGCGGCGGCAAGGGCCCGGCGGGAGCCGACGAGCACGACGAGTTGTTTGGCGCGGGTGACCGCGGTGTAGAGCAGGTTGCGTTGCAGCATCATCCACGCGCCGGTGGTCAGTGGGATCACCACGGCGGGGTATTCGGAGCCCTGGGAGCGGTGGATGGTCATGGCGTAGGCGTGGGCGAGTTCGTCGACTTCGTTGAAGTCGTAGTCGATAATCTCGTCCTCGTCGGTGCGGACCGTGAGGGTCTGCTCCTCGCTGTTGAGGGCGGTGACGATGCCGAGGGTGCCGTTGAAAACTCCTGCTTGGCCCTTGTCGTAGTTGTTGCGGATCTGGGTGACCTTGTCGCCGACCCGGAACACCCGCCCACCCGCGCGCCGCTCCGGCTGCCCGTCCCGGTGCGGGGTGAGCCGCTGCTGCAGCAGGGTGTTCAACGCGCCGGCGCCGGCGGGACCGCGGTGCATGGGGGTGAGGACCTGCACGTCCCGTCGCGGGTCGAGGCGGAATTTGGCGGGGATGCGAGTGCAGGCGACGTCGACGGTGAGCGCGGCGGTGGCGTCGGTGTCGTCGCAGGCGAACAGGAAGAAGTCCGGCAGGCCGTGCAGGAGGGGTGGGCGGCCGGCGTTGATGCGGTGCGCGTTGGTGACGACACCGGACTGGGCCGCTTGGCGGAAGATCTGAGTCAGCCGCACCCGGGGAACGGTGGGGGCGGCGAGCAGGTCCCGCAGGACCTCGCCGGCGCCGACGGAGGGGAGTTGGTCGACGTCGCCGACCAGGAGCAGGTGCGCGCCGGGTGGGACGGCCTTGACGAGTTTGTTGGCCAGGATCAGATCGAGCATGGATGCTTCGTCGACGACGAGCAGGTCGACGTCGAGGGGGTTGTCCCGGTCGTAGGATGCGTCCCCGCCGGGGCGTAGCTGCAGTAGCCGGTGCACGGTGGCGGCGGGGTGCCCGGTGAGCTCGGACAGGCGTTTGGCGGCGCGGCCGGTCGGCGCGACAAGGGTGACCTTGGCGTTCTTCGCGGCGGCGAGTTCGACGATGGAGCGGACGGTGAAGCTCTTGCCGCAGCCCGGCCCGCCGGTCAGCACTGCCACCTTCGAGGTCAGCGCGAGGCGGACGGCCTGCTCCTGCTCGGGGGCCAGGTCCGCGCCGGTGCGCACCTTCAGCCACGCGAGGGCCTTGTCCCAGTTGACGGTCGTGAAGTGGGGCATCCGGTCGGCCCGCTCGTTGAGCAGGCGCGTCAGCGAGGTGGCGAGGGACTGCTCGGCGCGGTGGAACGGCACCAGGTATACCGCCTGCACCGGCTCCCCATCGCCGCCGGGCAACGTCTCGCGGACGACACCCTCGCCGGTGGCCAGGTCATCGAGACAGCGGGCGACGAGGTCGGCGGGCACGTCGAGAATTTTCGTGGCGTCCGTGACCAGTGCCTGCTCGGGCAGGTAGCAGTGGCCGTTGTCGGTGGCCTCCGAGAGCGTGTATTGCAGGCCGGCCATGACCCGCTGCGGGCTGTCGTGCGGGATCCCCACCGATCGGGCGATGGTGTCGGCGGTCTTGAACCCGATACCCCACACGTCCGCGGCCAGCCGGTACGGCTCCTTCGTCACCACGTCGGTGGACGCGTCGCCGTACTGCTTGTAGATCCGCACCGCCAGTGAGGTGGACACCCCGACGCCTTGCAGGAAAACCATCACCTCCTTGATGGCCTTCTGCTCCTCCCACGCCGCAGTGATCTTCGCCGTCCGCTTCGGGCCCAGCCCCGGCACCTCGATCAGCCGGCTGGGCTCCTCCTCGATCACCCGCAGCGTGTCCAGACCGAAGTGCGCCACGATCCGCTCGGCGAACACCGGCCCGATCCCCTTCACCAGCCCGGAGCCGAGATAACGCTGAATGCCTTGGATCGTGGCCGGCAGCACCGTCGTGTAGGAGTCGGCCTCAAACTGCCGGCCGTAGCGCGGATGTGACGACCAGCGTCCGTGCAGCCGCAGCGTCTCGCCCGGCTGGGCGCCCAGCAGCGCGCCGACCACCGTCAACAGGTCACTGCCGTGGTCGGTGGCGACACGGGCCACGGTGTAGCCGGTCTCCTCGTTGACGTAGGTCAGGCGCTCCAGCACCGCCTCGAGGGTGGCGAGCGGCGCACGGGCGGCAGCGGTCACGGTAGACATCGTGCCGCCCCGCTCATCAGCCACGCCACCCGGCACGTATCAAGCGGAGATGCGCTCATCTGCGGCCGACCGGGCGTCACCGTGGGTAAAGGACCGCAACGCCGAGGCCGTCCGGTCGTGCCGAGATGAGTCCACTCGATCATGCCAATGTGAGTGCGCCCACTCGACGGAACGAGCGAGGTGGATGGCATCTGCCAGTTGAGCTGAGGTACTGCCACCGTATCTGAGGCATCTTGCGGTTTCTGCCACTTAAGTTGAGGCACATCCTGATGGACTGCTGCGGCGTCGGACGGTCCAGGCTTGCCGAGGGTCTGGTGTCGGTCGGCCGTGGTAGGGGACTGGTCGGCGATGGCGGGTGGTGTCACAGTTCGGCGATGGCTTCGGCGGTGGTGGGCGGTGTGCCAACGGCTTCGATGGGGATACGAGCGGCGGGCTGGGTTGTCAGGTGTGCGGCGCTGACGCGGTCGAGGCGGAGCCAGCGGATCGCTTGACGAGTGTGGCACCGCCCGACGAGGTACCAGTGTCCTTGGGTGCGGGCTAGGAGCACGGGATCGAGTTGCCGGGTGGTGGGCGTGCCATGCCGGTCGCGGTAGTCCACGACGAGGACGCGTTGTGCGTGGAGCGCTTGCTCGATCGCGTGCCGAGTCCGGGCATCGCCGGGTGTGTCGGTGTGGTCGATCCAGACGCGACCGTTTAACGCGGTGGCCTTTTCTCGTGCGCGGGTGTCCATCACGTCGAGGACCTTGACGAGGGCGGCGCGGGCGTGGCTGTCGAAGGGTTGTCCGCGGTGGGCGGCCACGGCGGCGGCGAGGCCGGAGGCCTCGGCGTCGGTGAAGTTCACCGGCGGGAGGGTCGCGGCGGCGTCAACGACGTAGCCGCCACCGGGTCCGGGTCGAGCCCAGACCGGGAAGCCCCCGTGTTGCAGGGTCGAGATGTCTCGTTTGATCGTGCGGACGCTGACTTCGAAGATCTTGGCGAGCCGCTCCGCGGTGCGCCCGGCGCGCCCCGCGCGTCGCAGTTCCTCACGCAAGGCGTAGAGACGGTCGGTGCGGTTCACCAATAAATAGTGACACAGCAGTGACATCGCTGGGGATGACGATGGTGTGATGAGCACTTCACCCGATCCGATCATGTTCCTCAGTGGCGCCGGGCTTCCCGCCTGGATCTGGGACGACGTCCGCCGCGACCTCGGCGAAGGGCGGCAGACCTGTGTCGCTTCCCGACCGCAGGGCGGCCGGGCCCGGTTGCGCGACTACGCCCAGGCGGTCATCGACTCCGCACCGCCGGGTGGGTACGCGATCGTCGCGCACTCGGCCGGTGGTGTGATCGGCACCGAAGTCGCCCGGCTCGTGCCCGAACGCATTACCGCGTTCCTGGCGATCAGTGCCGTGATCCCGCAGCCGGGAGGATCGTTCATCTCGGTGATGCCGGTGCCGAGCCGGTGGATGCTCAGTGCCGCGATGCGATTCGCCGGGACCCGGCCGCCGGACTCGGCGATCAGACGTAGTCTCACGCGTGGCCTCGACGAGGAGGTCACCGACCGCATCATCGTCGATTTCACCCCCGAGTCACCCGCCCTCTACCGAGACCGGACCGCTCACCGGTCGTGGAGCGGGTGGCGCGGTTACCTGCGCACCACCGACGACCATGAGCTGCCGATGACGCTGCAACAACGATGCGCCCAGCGATTCGGCGCCGCCTGGCAGAGCGACCTGAATACGGGGCACCTACCGATGCTCGAAGACCACCAAGCCGTCTCTGCTGCAATCACGCGATTCCTCGATGCACGGCCGACACCGATCGACTGACGGGCAGGAGGCCTCGCTAAGAAGAGACCCCAAGTAGTCCCCGATGACCCTGTCGTGACGCGTGCCGTGCGTGAAAATCGGGGTGGCCGCCCGCCGACGTCGAGCGCGGTTGGTGCTTTGAGTCCGTCAAGTAGTCTTCGCCTGAGGCGGAGGCCATCCGAGCGATGTGGGGACAGCGGGCGGTGCGATCCTCTGAAGGGTCATGGCCGTTGTGCCGTCCGCGTTCATGCCCACGCAGAGGGGCCCGACACGCCCGGTGCCTTCACGGCCGTTACACAGATCTTGAATGGTCATGGCCCGGGCGCCTCGACCGAGGCCTGGCCGGGCTGCGGCCGCAGGTCATCAATGAAACAAGTATCCGAGTCGAGGGCGTTTGGCAGGTCGTTGAACGGGACGGCGTTCACGGGTAGCTGCCCGGGCGATGTATGCGGAACCCGACAGCGCAGCCGGGCCGATCTGGCCCGGCTCCCGTGCTCATCGGTACGGGCGAAGCGACGTGAAGACTTGCGTCCGTTCGCCGGCGAGTAGGTCCGGCTCCTCCAGACGGCGGCGCGCGGCTGTTGGCACAGCCTGTCAAGGCCGTCGCCGGCTGGACTTCCTCCAGCCGACCCGCAGCCGCCGAGCAGAGCCATGGCGGTGACCCAGGGCAGCAGGCGCCGCGTCCTCGTTGTCTCCACGTCCCTGAGACGTCTCGACGCCGGTCACGGCTGCACCTCATCGGCCCACCGCAGCCGCCAGCGGCCGGAAACGACAAGAATCTCGGTAGGGCGCGCCGTGAATGCGTCTCGGCGCAGCCTCTGATGTGCTTGTCCCGCAGCAGGTCGCGGTTCCCGGCGGCGTGCCGGAGGGAGAAGGGCGGTGGCGCGGTGAGGACCAGCCGGCTGGAGGCTTTCAGTGACGGCGTGCTTGCCATCATTATCACGATCATGGTGCTGGAGCTGAAGGTGCCCGAGGGCCACGAGCTCTCCGACCTCATACACACGACCGGCGTTGGGCTGCTGACATATCTCCTCAGCTTCGTCTACGTCGGCATCTATTGGAACAACCACCACCACATGTTCCATTTGGTACGGCAGATCAGGGGCGGAGTGCTGTGGGCGAATCTGGCGTTGCTGTTCTGCCTCTCGCTGTTCCCGTTCTCGACGGCCTGGGTGGACGACTCGGGATTTGAGCAAACCCCAGTCGTCATCTACGGTCTGAACCTGCTCGGCGCCGCCATCGCATACTTCGTGCTCCAGACGGTGATCATTCGGCAGCAGGGACCGGAGTCCCCGCTGCGGCGGGCCATCGGCAGTGACATCAAGGGCAAGGTCTCCCCGGCGTTCTACGTCGTCGGGATCCTCAGCGCCCTGGTGATCGACCCAAGCGGGCATCTCGGAGTGGGGATTGCCCTGGCGTGCTTCGTCAGCGTGGCGATCTTGTGGGTCGTCCCCGACCGCCGCATCGACCGAGTGATCTGCGAGCACGGGACCCTGGGATGAGGAACGCGGGGCCCGCCTTCGCCGCTCGTCGTGTCCTCGCGCTGTGACGCAGCTGCGCCAGGCCATCGGTTCCGTGAAGGGTTGTAGGTAACAGCCCCCGGGCACTCGGGCCGGAGCGGCTGTCAGCCCCGGCGCGGCGCCGCCCACCGTTGGCCGGCTGCGGTCGCGCCGCGGCTTTCGGGTCTACGACGTCAGGGCGGCGTGCGCACGGTGATCGAGTCCGTCAGCGTCGCGTCGGCTGACGAGTCGCCGTCGTAGGCGTACCAGAAATGGTGGTCAGGGGTGGCGAACTCGTCGGGAAGCAGCTGCGCGTAGGTGTCGGCGGCGTTGCGGGCCGCGTCCTGCGCCGACCGGCCCGACGCGGCGACGCTCTGCGCGTAGTGCGCCTCGGCCTCGGCCCGCCACGGCTTGTACTGATCCTCGGTCATCGGCTCCAGCCGAACGCCCGCCATGACCGACAACCTACCGAGGCAACAGCACCCGCGCGCACTCCCAGCTCGGAGCCGCCGGTCCCCGGCGACCCCAGCGTTACGCGCATGCGACCACGTACCCGTCGTGCCGTCGACCGATGCAACGCCTGCGTACCCGGCCCGCGGCCGTCGCCCCGGTCCGAGAAAGGCGATCAGCCGCCGACTCACCGTCGTCACCTACACCGGGCAGCGCTCCGGCACGACGTTCAGCATCCCGGTCGGCAACCGCCGGGCGGGCGACGTCGCCAGGATCGGCGTACGCTTCCCCGACACCAAGGGCTGGTGGCGCAACTTCCCCGGCGACGGCACCCCACTCACCGTCCAGCCGGACGCCGTCGACCGCCCCCGCCACGGCCTGGCCCACCGCGACGCCAAGGACCGGGAAACCGTCACGGTCCGCCTCTGACCCGAGCGAGGCGGACGTCAGAGGCGGAAGGCAGCCGGCGACGTCAACCTCGCCAGAAAGGACGATCTTCCAGATGCCGCCGTAGCTGCCGCGGATGGACGATGACGAACTCGCAGCACTCGACCGCCCGGCGCCCTTTACAACAGGTTGGGCTACCGCGCAGCCGAGGGGTACGCCACAGGCTCCTAGGGTGAACGCCCTCCAACGCCAGACATCCGGATCTGCTGGCGACCGCGCGTGCCGAATGCTCAGGAGCGGCCACGGTTGGTAGCTGGCCACTCAGCCGAGCGAGCATCCTGAACTGCCGAGAACAGTGCGCCTGATCATGCGGGCACGAAAGGGCTCTGCAATCCCGCCGATGCTGGTTCGGAGGTCGTAGGTGTCCGGCTGGCGGTAGCCCGGTTTACTGGAGGCCTTCATGCGAGAAGATCACCCGATCGACCGTCTAG
>NZ_JBJZOG010000161.1:0-9190 GCF_047200535.1 Micromonospora mangrovicola
GCCGGCCCCAGCCGAGGCATGTCCCGGCCGACCGCGGCGGGACGAACCTCGGCTCAGCGTTGCGTCGGGCCGACCGAGGCGGGCTGGTTCACCGCCGGCCCGGCCGGCCGCGACGTCGGGGTGACGATGACCGCCGGAGCCGACGGGGTGCGCTCCGGCCGGCCGGTGACCCGGCCGCTCGGCGCGGAGTCCGGTCGCTTCGTCGCGCCCGTGGTGGATCCGTTCGGTGCATCCCGCTCGTCGAGCAGCCGGTCGCAGTAGCCGGCGACCTCGTCCTGGCCGCCCGCCGCCTCGACCAGTTCGGCGAAGCGGGGGGACTCCAGCGCCTTGCGCCGGTCCCCGCCCGGCTCGTCCAGGTAGGCGGTGCACAGCCCGGTGAGCGAGGCGGCGCCGCCCGGGCGGTCGGTCTGGTTCGCGTCCGGGATGGCGGAGGGGCCGGAGGTCGGGGTGGGGCGGCCGTCCGTGCCGGCGCTCGGTGTGGTGGCCGGGTCGTGGCCCAGCGGGCCGGGCAGCGTGCCGGTGACCGCGGCCAGCGCCACACCACCGGTGGCGGCCGCGAGCAGCGCCGCCAGGGCGACCTTGGCGCCGATCAGGCCGGTGAGGATCCGCCGCTGCGAACGGGTTGCCGGCACCGGCGTCGAGCCGGCGCGCGCCAGGCGGAACGCCTGGAGGGCGGCCCCCTCGCCGCTCAGCTCGTGCGAATGCGGAGCGGCGCGGACGGCGGCGAGGAGTCGGACGAGCACCTCCGGACCGTCCTGCGCGTCGGCGACGGGACCGACGAGCAGGCGCTCGACGGTCTCCTGGTCCATGCGGTGTGCGTTCATCTCGTGTCGATCAGCGCCGCCACCGGTCGTCACGTCACATCAGGACACCGTCCGCGACGACGTCCGGCCGGTGAGGTCCGTCACCGCAGGCGGCTCAACCCATGGTCTTCGCCCCGTCGATCGACTCGCGGAGGATGTCGGCGTGACCGGCGTGCTGCGCGGTCTCGGCGATCACGTGCAGCAGGACCCGGCGCACCGACCAGCTCGCCCCCGGCTCGAACCACGGGGCGACCGGCAGCGGGTGGGCGGTGTCCAGGTCGAGGGTGGCGATCAGGGCGTCGGTCGCCTCGGCCACCCGGTCGAACTCGGCGAGCAGCCCGGCGAGGGTCTCGCCCTCCGCCATCCGGAACTGGCCGGCCCAGTCGACCGGCTCGCTCTGCATCGCCTCCGCGCCGCCCACGGCGAACCGCATCCACCGCTGCTCGGTGGTCGCCACGTGTTTGATCAGTCCGCCGAGGCACAGCTCGCTGACCGTGCTGCGCCGGCCGGCCTGCTCGTCGGTGAGGCCCTGCACGGTCTGCCGCAGGAAGCGGCGGTGCCGGCGCAGGGTGGCGAGCAGATCCGCCCGCTCGCCGGTGAGGATCTGGTCGGAGGCGCTCATGCCGCCCGCCTTTCCGTCGAGGACCGGAACACCGTACGACCCGCCACCGACACGTCCGCCGGCCGCGCGCCGGACCCCGCCCCGGTTGCCGGTTCGTCCGGCTCGCGGTGCACTGAACTACATGGCTGTCATCAGGGTGGGCACGTCCTCCTGGGCCGACCGGATGCTGGTCCGCTCCGGCTGGTACCCCCGCGCCGTCAACACCCCCGCCGGTCGCCTCGGCTTCTATGCGGAGCGGTTCGGCCTGGTCGAGGTGGACACGTCGTACTACGCGATCCCGCTGCCGGAGACCGCCGAGAGCTGGGTCGCCGCCACCCCGCCCGGGTTCACCTTCGACGTCAAGGCGTTCCGCCTCTTCACCGGGCACCACACGCCGATCGCCGCACTGCCCCGGGATCGGCGGCCGGCGGGCGGCGGGAGCCGGGTCCGCTGGCGCGACCTGTCCGCCGGGGCGTACGACGAGCTCTGGGACCGGTTCCACGGGGCGCTGGCGCCGATCGCGGCGGCCGGCCGGCTCGGCACCGTGCTGCTCCAGTTCCCGCCCTGGCTGGCCCGGGGCGACGCGGCCAAGCGGCGGATCCTGGCCGCGGCCCGGCGGTGCCGGCCGTTCCGGGTCGGAGTCGAGCTGCGGCACTCCTCCTGGTTCGCCGACGACGCGATGGTGGACACCGTGACCTTCCTGCGCGAGCACGGGCTCGGTTACGTCTGCGTGGACATGCCGCAGGGGCACGTCTCGTCCGTGCCGCCGATCCTGGTCGCCTCCACGGACCTCGCGGTGGTCCGCTTCCACGGGCACAGCGCCGCCTGGGAGAGCGGCGACAAGCAGGAGAAGTTCCGGTACGCCTACGGCGCGGAGGAACTGCGCCGCTGGTCCGTGCTGCTGCGCGAGCTGGCCGACCAGTGCGGTGAGCTGCACGTGCTGATGAACAACTGCTGCGACGACCAGGCCCCGGGTGACGCGGCCCGGCTCGCCGAGCTGCTCGGCGTCGAACCCGCCGGGCGACGGGTCACCACCGGTTCCTGAGCCGGCGGGCGGGTTTCCGCCGGCCCGGGCCGGGTACCGGCGGTGCCGAGGACCGAGTCGAGGGGGCGGGCGTGGACGAGCGGCGCGACGAGACGGTCACCCGGCGGGACGACCGGGAGCCCCGGGCCACCCGGGAGGCCGAGGAGGCGCACGGCGGCAGTATGGCGCCGGGCCTGGTGGACGACACCGGCCACCCGGTGGCCGAGCCGCCGGCACCGGAGACCGAGCCGTCGGCGATGGGCACGCCGGGGGAGGACGGCACCGGCTCCTGAACCAGGGCACCTGGAATCGCTTGCGGCTCAGCCGGGCACCCGCGCGGATCGCGGGGCACCCGGCCGGGTTCGCGATCAGCCGCGCCGGCGGAACCCCTCGGGGTGCATGCCGGTGGCCTCCTCCAGCGCGTTGTCCGGCAGGTCCCCGCCGGCGCTGTCGTCCGGGAAGGTACGCCGGGACGGCGCCGGGTCCGGCGGCGCGCCCGGTCCCGCCTCCGCGGTGCGGGTGGGTTCGACCGTGCCGAACCCGTGCCGGCCGGCCTTCGGGCCGCCCGCACCCGCACCCGCGCCCGCCGCGCGGCGCTCCCCGCGGCGTCCCTCCGGGACCGCGGGCTCCTCGCTGCCCTCATCCATGGGGGAGTCCTCGCCCGCCCCCCACGGCGGTCCGGCGTCGTAGCCGTCGGTGGTGCCCCAGGGTGCGGCCGACTCCGGCCCGCTCCCGTCGCCCGCACCCGGCCTGTTCCTGCTGCTCATGGTCACCTCACCTGGCTGGTTCCCGTACCCGCTGACTGCCGCCCGGCCGGGCCGTGCCCTCCGGACACGGCCCCGGGGTACCGCGCGGCCGGCGGCCCACCCCGTTGTGGGTCGCCGGCCGCGCGGGGATCACCGGCCCGCCGTCATCAGGCGCCGCTTGGCCGCACCCATCGCGGCGACGGTGCCGATGGTCTTCGGCCCGGGGGTGGCCACGGCGGCGACCTTGCCGATCGTCCTCGGCGCGGACGCCAGCCCACCCGCCCGGCTGATCAGGCCCCGGAACACCTGGCCCGGCTTCTGCTGCTCGCTCATGTACGCGGTCACCACCACCAGCGCGCCGGTCAGCGCCGGGATCGCCCACTGGAGCAGCTTCATCCGCCGCTGGCACGAGGCGACGTTCGCCGGGGTGTGGTAGTGCGGCTCCGTGATCCCCTCGACCGGCGCGCCGCCCGCCCGTTCCAGCTTCCTGCCGAGCATCCGGCTGTAGCCGGTCACCGCCAGCGCGCCCACGGTCAGCGCGGTCTTCACCGCGCTCATCCGCGCCACACCCGACTGGGCCGCGACCCGAGGGCTCTCGGTGACCAGCTCGCCGACCGCGCCGGCCAGGTGGGCGCCGATCGCCGCCGCGTTGACCGGGGTCCAGCGCGCCCAGCCCGCCGAGGCCACCGGCAGCCGTTGCGTCGAGTCGTCGAGCTGCGCCGCCGCGCCGTTGACGCCGAGCGCACCCATCAGTGAGCCGCCGAACCAGGCCGCCAGGCCCAGATCGTGCATGGAGCGCAACGCCGTGTGCCGTTCGGACATCTGATCCCCCTCCGCCATGTTCGGGCGGTGCCGCATACCCGGCTTCCGGCCGACTACGCGCCCCATTCGCGGCCCACTCCCACCGCTCCGTGCCCGGTCCCGTCCCCGGCGTCCGGGTCGCCGCGGCGGAGAGGAATCGAACCGCGCCGGGTGGGTAGCCGCGGTCCGGCCAGGATTCGTCGGACCGGCGAGCGGGCAAGATCCAGCGGTGGCCGGCGGGGGGATGATGAGCGGGACGGCGGGCGGACCGCCCGGGTGGCGCCTCGACTACCCGCGCCTGTTCCGGGCCACGCCGACGCCGTACCTGGTGCTCGCCCCGGACCTGTCGATCGTCGAGGTCAACGACGCCGCGCTGCGGGTCACCGGCCGCCGCCGGGCGGAACTGCTCGGGCGGGACGTGTTCGAGGCGTTCCCGGTCAGTCCGAGCGACCAGGCCGCCGCGGGCGCGGAGAACCTACGGGAGTCGCTGGTCCGGGCCCGGGACACCGGCCGGACCGACACGATGCCGCCGCAGCGGTACGACCTCGTCGACGACTCCGGCCGGTTCACCGAGCGGTGGTGGAGCCCGGTCACCGTGCCGCTGCTCGACGAGCGGGGGCGTACCGTGCTGCTGCTGCACCGGACCCGGGACGTCACCGAGTTCATGGCGCAGCGGCGGCGCGGCGACAGCGAACGAAGCCGCAGCGAGGACTACCGGCGGCGGGTGGCGGAGACCCGGGTCGACCTGCTGGCCCGGGCCCGGGACCTGCGGGCGGCGCTGGACGCCGAGGGGCTCGCCACCCGGCGGCTGGCCACCCTGGTCGACCTCGCCCGCCAGTTCGCCGGCTGCGAGACGGTCACCGAACTCACCGAGGTGGTGATCGGCCGGGGGCTGGCCGCGCTCGGGGCCGACGGCGGCGCCGTCGGCGTCCGGGACGTCGGCGACGTCCTGCGGCTCACCGTCACCGACGGGCTCGGCGGAGCGTCCGGAGGGTATGCCCGACTGCCGCTGTCCGCGCCGCTGCCGGCCTGCGTCGCCGCCCGGCGCGGCGAGACCGTGCTGCTGCCCGACCGGGCCGCGCTGGGCTGGGCGGACGAGATGACGTACGACGGCCGGTCGGCTCGCCCACCTGCCGGTCGAGGACTTCTGCGACGCGCTCCTCGGCGAGCTGGCCGACGTGCCCAGCGACGACATCGCGCTGCTGGCGTTGCGCGTGACCGGCTGAGCAGCGGCTCAGCGCTGCGGCAGGCCGGCGGCGAACGCGGCCACCCGCGCGGCCAGCGGCGCGGCGGCGCGTACCCAGGTGAAGTGGTCCAGCGGGGCACCCGCCTCGGCGACCGTGTAGCGGTGCCGGGTCACCGGGGCCCCGGCGAGCTTGCCGCAGAGGTGGTCCAACGTCTCGTGCGGCGTGTACTGGTCGTCGTCCACGCTCACCGCGAGGACCGGGGTACGGACCCGGGACACCGCCGCCTCGGCGTCGACCCCGTCGAGCGTCGGGAACCGGCCGGTCCGGGCGGTGTACGCCCAGTCCCGGATCAACCCGCGCGCCTGCCGGCCGCCGAAGCCCCAGCCCGGCCAGACGCCGAGCAGCCGGGCGACCCCGGCGATCCCCTGGGTGTACGGCAGCACACCCCAGCCGCGCAGCCCCGGGTACCCGCGCCACCAGGGGATACCGACCGCCACCAGGGCCAGCCCGTCCACCCGGTCGGCGTCGTGCAGGGCCTGGTGCAGCACCGCGACCTGTCCGCCGAGGGAGTGCCCGAGCAGCATCCGGGTCCGCCCGTCCAACCGGGGCTTGAGCGCGTCGAGCACCGCGCCGACGTCGGCGGCCAGCTCGCCGTAGCCGTACCGGCAGGTGCGCGCGGGGGCGGGGGTGCTCTCGCCGGTGCCGCGCAGGTCGCACACGATCACGGCGAGCCCGGCGTCGCGCAGCGCGGCGGCGAACGGCCGGTAGTAGCGGGCCCGGACCCCCATCGCCGGCCAGATCACCACCGCCGGCGCGCCGGGTGCCCCGGCCGGCTCCGGGTAGATCTGGACGCCGATCCGCGCCCCGTCGACGTCCACGAACTCCTGCGTGTACTCCGCGCTCACCGGCCCAGCGTACGGCGAGAAGCTACCGACGGGTAGCTACGGGGTCCGGGGTCAGGCCACCGCTGTGGCGTGGGCAGGCCGGGCGACCGTGGCCAGCGAGGCGTAGACGGCGCCGAGCTGCTCGGCGCAGCGCTTCCAGGAGTACCGGCTGCGGATCCGGTCGAGCGCCGCTGTGGCGTACGCGAAGCGGCGGACCTTGTCGGCGAGGAGCCGGCGTACGGCGGTGCCCAGCGCGCGGGGGTCGCGTGGCGGCACGAGGTCGCCGGTGAGCCCGTCGACCACGGTGTCGGCGATGCCGCCGACGTTCGTCCCCACCACCGGCACCCCGCAGGCCATCCCCTCCAGCGGGGTGAGCCCGAACGGCTCGTACCAGGGGGCGGCGACCAGCACGTCCGCCGAGCGGTACCAGCGGCCCATCTCCTCGCGGGGCACCGCGCCGAGCAGCCTGACCCGGTCGGCGACACCGCACGACTCGGCCAGCGCGTGCAGCCGCCGGGCGAACGAGTCCGCGGGGAGCTGGTCGGCCGGCGGGCCGCCGATCACCACGCACTCGGCGTCCGGGACCGCCGGCAGGGCCCGGACCACGTCGAGGAAGCCCTTCCGCTCCACCATCCGGCCGACGGTGAGGATCCGCGGCCGGGCCGGGTCGCGCGGCGCGACCGGGCCGTCCGGGCGGAACACCGCCTGGTTGACGCCGGAGGGAACCAGCGCCATCCGCGACCGGGGCACCCCCATCCGGACCAGCTCGCGCACCTCGTCCTCGCTCTGCACGACCACCCGGTCGACGGCCCGGCCGAGCGCCCGCTCGTAGCCGATCCGCCCTGGTGGACTGGTGTCCTTGGTGCCCTGGTGACGCCGCCCCACCGTGCCGAGGCTGTGGTACGTCAGCACCGTCGGCACCCCGGTCCGCCGCCCGGCGTGCACAGTGGCCAGCCCACTCATCCAGAAGTGCGCGTGCGCCACGTCCGGGGTCCAGTCGCCGCGCCGCCAGGCTTCCGCCAGCCAGCTGCCGAACTCCCCCAGGTACGGCAGCAGCTCGTCACTCGGCACCGGCCGGGCCGGCCCGGCCGGCACATGGCGCACCTGGTACCCGTCCGCGGTGGACACCGTTTCGGGGAGGGCGGGGGAGTCGCGGCGAATGTAGACGCGCACGTCGTGCCCCTCGTCGGCCAGCGCGGCCGCGACGTCCGCCACCTGGGTGCCCCGCCCAGCGGCCTCCTCGCCCGGGACGGCGAGTGGGCTGGCATGGTCCGCAACTATCGCGACGCGCATGTCTCCTCCTCCAGTCAGTTGGCCCCGGTCGGCGAGGAACCGGTCGAGTCCGCCGCGGTCCGGTCGACTGGCTCGACCGGGAGGCGCCGTCGTCGGTGACCCGCACCAGCAGTCCCTACCCCGGCAATCACGTCCTAACCGGTCGACCGCCAACTTCTCCCCGGGCCCGGGGGCCCGGGGGCGGAGATCCCGTCCCGGGACCAAAGCCCCTGTTCACCGGCGGCGGGAGCGATCAGGCTGGGCAGGAAGGCGCCGGCGGCTCCGGTTGGTGGCCGTCCGGTCACTCCGAGTCCCGGGAGGTGGCCCGTGTCCTCGCCCTCGCTCTCCGCGCTCACCGAGGAGCAGCTCGCCCTGGCCCGGGCCACCGGCAGCGGGCGCAGCGCGCGGACCGTGCACGGCGGCCCGACCAGCCCGCTGCGGCAGACCCTGGTCGCCCTGGTGGCCGGGCACGCGCTGGAGGAGCACGCCAGCCCCGGCGAGGCCACGCTCCAGGTGCTGCACGGGCGGGTCCGGCTGGTCGCCCAGGACCGGTCCTGGCCCGGGTCGGCCGGGGATCTGCTGGTGATCCCGGACGCCCGGCACGCGTTGCACGCCGACGAGGACTCGGTGGTGCTGCTCACGGTCGCCCGCGGATGAGCGCCGTCACGCCCGCCCGACCGGCCGCCGGCAGCGTCGCCCCGCCGGCCGCCGCGTCCGCAGGCCGGATCGCCGGCCGGTCGGGGCGGGGGCACCGGCACCGCTGGCTGCCGCCGCAGCACGGCGCCTGGGCGATGCTGCTCCTGCCGTACGCCGCGGCGGTCTGCGTCACCGGCCCGAGCTGGCCGCACCTGCCGCTGCTCGCCGCGTGGCTCGCCGGTTACCTCTTCTCCTACTACGCCCTGCTGGCGGTGAAGACCGGCCGTCCCGCCCGGGTCCGTCCGCAGCTCCTGCTCTACGGCGGGGCGACGGCGGTGCTCGTGGCACCGGTGCTGCTCGCCCGCCCCGCCGTCCTCGGCTACGCCCCGCTCTACGCCGTGCTGGTCGCGGTCAACGCGGCTCACGCCCGGCGCCGCCGGGAGCGGGCCCTGCTCAACGACCTCGCCTCGGTGGCGCAGAGCGTGCTCGTGGTGTTCGTGGTGGCCACCGCCGGCGGCACTTCGCCGCACGAGCTGACCGGGGTGGCGGCGGCGGTGGGCGCCTACCTGGTCGGCACGGTGTTGTACGTCAAGACGATGATCCGGGAGCGGGGGAGCACCGGATACCGGTGGGCCTCGCTGGGGTACCACCTGGCGGCGCTGGTGGTGGCGGTGGCCGCCGGTTGGGGACCGGCGGTGGTGGCGGTCTTCGCGCTGCTGCTGCTCCGGGCGGCGCTGCTGCCCGGCCGTCGGCTGGCCCCGGTCACGATCGGGATGATCGAGCTGGCGGGCGCGCTGCTCGTCCTTGCCGCGGTGGTCGCGCGCGGGATCTGACCGGCCCGCGGTGTCCCGCGGTCAGGGTTGCGCCTCCGGCGCCCGCCAACCCTCGCTCGCGGCATGCGTCGGCACCGGATCGGACGTACTTGTCGCTGCCCGGCAGCGGCTGCGAGGCGCTGCCACCAGCCCCGGCCGGAGCAGCCGAACCGCCGGCCGGACACGGAAGGCGCGCCGGGCCGGCCGCCCGGGCCCTCTCGCTTGCCGCAAAGGGACTGGAGGAGGGGCCTCCGGCGGCGGGCCGCATGCCGAGTGAGGGGATGCCGGGCCCCGCTCGGGGCGGGACCGGGGTTCGTGGTCGGGTGTGGGGCCCGGCGCAGCGTGGACCCGCCGTGGCGCGGCGCGCCCGGCGGGGCGACATGCGGTGCCGGGCGGGGGGGGGGGGGGGGGGGGGGGGAGGGAA
>NZ_JBJZOG010000162.1:0-9139 GCF_047200535.1 Micromonospora mangrovicola
CGGATCCTGCCTGGCCTCTGGGTGTGCCTCGTGGTGACCGCCTTCGTCTTCGCGCCGCTCGTGTCCTGGTGGGAGCGCGGCACGCTCCGCGGCCTCTTCTCCGCCTCCGACGGACCCTTCCAGTACGTCGTCAGCAACGCATTCGTCGCGATCTGGCAGTACGGAATCTCCGGCCTGCTGCTGGACACCCCGTACGGGCAGCGCACCGGCACCTCGGTCTTCAACGGCTCGCTCTGGAGCCTCATCTACGAGGTGTTCTGCTATCTCCTGGTCGCCGGGTTGGCGGTCGTCGGCGTGCTTCGCCGGGCCCGGTGGCTCGTGGCGGTCCTGGCGCTGGCCGGTACCGGCGTCATGGTGCACGACCTGCTCCGGGCGCCGGAGATCCCCGGACCGCAGGGGGTGCACGGGCCGGTTTTCGGAGTGGGCGGGCTGGACAGTTACTCCCTCCTCTACCTGACCTACGTCTTCCTCCTGGGCGCCGTCTGCCAGCTCTACCGGGACCGGATCGTCCTGCACGACGGCCTCGCTGCCGCCGCCGCGGCCGTCGTGGTCGCGACCACGCAGTTCGGGGCCTTCGCGGTGCTGGGCTACCCGGCCTTCGCCTACCTCGTCCTCTGGCTGGCGGTCCGCCTGCCGCGCTGGACCCGCCGGATCGGCCGCCGGCACGACTACTCCTACGGCCTTTACATCTACGCCTTCCCGGTCCAGCAACTCCTGGCCCTGGTGGGCGTGCCGCGGCTCGGCCTGCCCGCCTACGTCGCGATCTGCAGCATTGCCACGGTCGCGCTCGCCGTGCCGTCGTGGCACGTGGTGGAACGGCCGGCGATGACGCTGAAGAGCTGGTCCCCGCGTCGTCGTGCGACGACGGCGGGCGTCCCGCCTCGAGTGCCGCAGCCCCGACACCAGGCGGTGTCCGCCGCCCCGGCGCAGGCGGCGACTACCGTACGACCGCCGGCGACCAGGCGTCGCGGATGAACAGCTCCGCGGCGCCACCGCCGTCGGCGCGCGCCGCCCAGAGGTCGCTCGTGGACGGTCCCTCCCCGCCGCGCGGCAGGCCGTAGATCACCCGGGTGTCGTCGAGCCACTCGATCTGGTCGTCGACGCTGCGCTGCTCGGCCAGAACGGTCGACCTGGCGGTGGCGATGTCGTACACCGCGATCCGCCAGTGCCCCGGCGCCTGGCCGGCCCGTGTCTTGAACGCGATCCGGGTGCCGTCCGGCGAGAGCGACGGGCACTCGGCGTCGTCGCGAAGCGCGACGAGTCGCTGCCCGCCGAGGTCGCCCCGGACGAGCCAGGTCCTCCCGCCCGACGCCGCCGTCGCATAGAAGGTGTCCCCGTCGGCGAACGTGACACCCCAGAGATTGCGGTCCGTGGCCGTCACCCGCTTGCCATCGACGATCAGCCGGAAGTGCTCGATGTTTGTGGAATGTCCGTCGGCGACCCGGGTCACGAGGGTCTCGGTGGAGAACCGGCCGGGTGTCGAGTAGCTGTGTCCGGCGACGAAGGTCGTGGTCGCCGCCAGCGACCCGTCGCGCGACAGCCGGGTCCGGCTCGGCACCCCGGACAGCGGCAGCTCGCGGGTGACTTTCCAGTCGGGACCGAGCACCTCGGCGCGGTACGTGGTGACCAGGCCGGGCCTGGCGTACAGGCACACCGCCTCGCCGCGTCGGGCGTAGACCCGGTCGCACGTGGCCGGCGTGAACGTCCGGGGCCCGGCCGGGTCGCTGAGCGGGACCACCGCCACCCGGCCGTAGTCGTCGCCGACGGCGGTGCTGCGGAAGACGACATGGGGCTCGCCGGTCACCGCCGTGAGGTCCGGACCCGTGGGCACCGGCGCCGCCGCCACCGCGCTCTGCGTCTGCTCCCGGCGAACGGAGTAGACGTAACCGACCGTACCGAGCAGGGTGACCAGGACGATGAGGGCCAACGTCCAGATCCGCGCGCGGCCGCTCACCGCCGATCCTCCGCCGTCTCCCCGGTCGCCGCGCCGGCGTCGGGCAGGGCGGGGGCCGGGTCGGCGGCGCCCGCGGTGGCGTCGGCGACGGGCCCGGGACGATCCTGCCCGGACAGCAGCCAAGCGGCCATCACCACTCCCGTCATCAACAGGCCGGCCAACAGGCAGAGGGCCCCCTGGCGGCCCAGCAACTGCCACAGGCTGCCGAAGGCGAGCGCACCGGCGAACCGCGCGATCACCACGACGGTCTGGGCAGCGGCGATACCGCTCCCCCGCGCGTCGCCGGCCACTCTGCGGCTGACCAGCGCGGCGAGCACGCCGTCGGTCGCGGCGTAGAACGTACCCAGCAGGACCAGGGCCGCGACCGTCGCCCCCAGGCCGCCCACCGGCGCGGCGGCCACCAGGTAGGCGAGCAGCAGCGCCAGGTGGCCGCCGACGAAGACGCGCGAGCGCCCGAGACGATCGGCGAGGCGGCCGAACGGGATCGCGAGGGCGAGATAGGCGACGTTCGTGCCGACGAACAGCAGCGGGAAATAGCTCGCGGCGAACTGGTCGCGATCCTGCAACGACAGGTAGACGAACCCGTCGCCGATGGTGAACAGCCCCAGCACGCCGGCGACGACCAGCGGACGCCGGAGCCGGGGACCGGTGAGTTCCCGCAGCACCCGCCGTACCGGCAGGGCCACCGCCGGCCGGCTGCGCCGGTCCGGCACGAGGAGGACCATGACGGCGACGCCCAGCACGGCGAACGCGAACGAGGCGACGAAGACCGCCGAATAGCCGCCCGGCAAGAACCACAGCAGCGAGAACGCCACCAGCGGGCCGGCCGCCGCTCCGAGGGTGTCCAGGGTCCGGTGGACCCCGAACGCGCGGCCCAGGGTGCGCGGATCCGAGGCATCCGCGATGAGCGCGTCCCGTGGCGCCGTACGCAGCCCCTTGCCTAGCCGGTCGGCGGTCACCACCGCGGTGACCGCGCCGAACCCGTGCGCGGGCAGCATGGCCAGCCGGCTCGCCGCCGAGAGGGCGTAGCCGGTGGTGGCGACCCACTTCGGCCGCTGCGACCGGTCGCCGAGGTAGCCCCCGAAGATCCGCACCAGAGCGCTGGCGCCCTGGTAGAGCCCGTCGACGAGGCCGTACGCCAGCAGACCGAGCCCCAGTTCGGCGGTGAGGTACACCGGCAGCACCGAGGCGATCATCTCCGAGGAGACGTCGGTGAGCAGGCTGACCACGCCGAGCAGCACCACGGTGGGGCCGACCCGGGGCAGTCTGCTGCCGGGCTCGGCGGCCGTTTCCGCGCTGGGGCGGTTGCGGACCGATACGTACATGGGCCGCGTCGAGCTACGCCGCCGACCGCAGCGCGGCCGCGAGCGCGCGCGCGGCGACTGCCTGCTGGTCGGCGGTGATCTGCGGAAACAACGGCAGGGAGAGGATCTCCGTGGCGGCCCGCTCAGCGTGCGGGAAGCTGCCCGGGCGGTACGGGAGGTCCGCGAACGCCGGCGTCAGGTGGATCGGATACGGGTAGTGGATGCCCGCGCCGACGCCGGCCCCGTTCAGCCGTCGCAGCACCTCGTCGCGGCGCCCGGCGCTCCCGGGGATGCGCACCACGTAGAGGTGCCACACGTGCTCGTTCCCGGCGAGCACGACCGGACGCGTCACCGCCAGGGGCGCGAGCAGATCGTCGTAGCGGGCGGCGGCGGCGCGGCGGGCGGCGTTCCACGCGGCCAGCCGGATCAGCTTGGCCCGCAGCACCACCGCCTGCAATGCGTCGAGCCGGCTGTTGACCCCGACCATCTCGTGGACGTACTTCGCCAGGCCACCGTGGCTGCCCAGCGTGCGTACCACCGTGGCCAGGCCGGGATCGTCCGTCAGCACCGCCCCGGCGTCGCCGTACGCGCCCAGGTTCTTGCCCGGGTAGAAGCTGGTGGCCGCGACGCCGCCGGTGCCGGCACCGGCACCGTTGCGGGTGGCGCCCTGACACTGTGCGGCGTCCTCCACGATCGCGACGCCGCGTCCGGCCAGGCCCGCGCGTAGCCGCTCCACGGGGGCGAGCTGCCCGTACAGGTGGACCGGGACCACCGCTCGGGTGGCCGGACCGACGGCGGCCAGGGCGGCGTCGACGTCGATGAGGTAGGTCGCCGGATCGACGTCGACGAGGACGACGCGCGCACCGATCCGGGCCACGGCCTCGGCGGTCGCGACGAACGTGTTGGCCGGCAGCACCACCTCGTCGCCAGCCCCCACCCCGACCGCCCGCAGGGCGAGCTCGACCGCGTCCGTGCCGTTGGCGACCCCGACGCAGTGCCGGACGCCCGAGAAGGCGGCGAACTCCCGCTCGAACGCCGCGACCTCCTCGCCGCCGACGAAGGCCGTGTTCTCGATGACGCGCTTGAAGCCGGTGCTGACCTCCTCGGCCACTTCGGCGTGGGCGGCCCGCAGGTCGACGAGTGGGATCATGTGGCGTCACTCCATCTGCCGTGATCGCGGCGAGCAGGGGTCGATCAGCGACCGGCGTAACCGACCTCGGCCCCCCTCGGACGGCCCGGCGCCTCGGTCGACAAACGGTCGGTGCGGTGGCGATCGGCGCAGACGTCGGCACCGCCGAACTCGGCAGGCAACCTATCAAGCAAGGCATTCAACGAATGGGCCGTGACGGATTTCCGGCAGAACTGTTCACGTTCCGTCCCCTGCCGTACTGACTGGGCTAGTGTGCCAGCGACGGTGACGTGGTGGAGCCGCCGCACGGCCACGGGCGGCTGTCCATTCAGTCGGATTCCCCCGATCCACGTCGCGACGGGATGGATAAAGGTTTCTCCTTCCGCAGGGACCGGGCCCGGTAACGTGGCCGCGGCAGGCCCGGGTCATTGCGGACCACGACGCGGCGCGTGCGGTGCTGGAAAAGGAAGGCGGACAGTGTCGACGGCAACCACCTGGCGCGGCGGGCAACTGGCCGAACCTGATTCCTGGCCGGCGGCTGGTGCTGATCGCACCGCCTCCCCCTACGTCCCGGGCCCGACCGACGAACGGCTCACCGGACTGCCCGGCGAATCCGACGAGCGTCGCCTCTACCGTCGCATGCGGTTTATCCGACGGTTCGAGGAAACGCTGCTCGCGCTCTTCGAAGAGGGCGTCCTGAATGGCACGACACACGCGTGCATCGGCCAGGAGGCCGACGCGGTCGCGGTGATGGAGCACCTGGTCGAGGAGGACCACGTGTTCAGCAACCACCGGTGCCACGGTCACTACCTCGCCCGTACCGGCGACGCCCTGGGACTGCTCGCCGAGATCATGGGCAAGGAGGCCGGTGTCTGTCGGGGCATCGGCGGCAGCCAGCACATCTGCGCGCCCGGCTTCAAGTCCAACGGCGTCCAGGGCGGCATCGTCCCGGCCGCCGCCGGGATCGCCCTCGCCGGCCAACTGGACGGCGTCGATCGGGTGAGCGTCGTGTTCATCGGCGACGGCACGCTGGGCGAGGGGCTGCTCTACGAGACCCTGAACATCGCCGCGCTGTGGCGGCTGCCGCTCCTCGTGGTCTGCGAGGACAACCGGTGGGCGCAGAGCACACCGGTCGGGGCGAACCTCGCGGGCAGCATGCCGGGCCGGTTCGAGACCTTCGGCATCCCGGTACGCGAGGTCGACAGCACGGACGTGCTGGAGTTGCGTGCGGCCGCCGGCGAGGAGATCGCCGCGGTCCGCGGCGGTGCCGGTCCCCGGGTCCTGCTGATCCACACGTACCGGCTGTGCCACCACTCCAAGAGCGACGACGAACGCCCCGCCGAGGAGATCGCCGCCCGGTGGGCGGTCGAGCCGTTGCTGGTCCACGGCCGCCGGCTGGGCGACCACGAACGGCGGATCGTCGACGGCGAAGTGGAGACCGCGCTGGCGCAGGTGGTCGCGACGGCGAGGGCACTGCCGTGATCTTCGCCAAGGAGTTGAACGAGACGCTCCGCACCTGCCTCACCGCCGACCCCCGGGTGCTCGTGCTCGGCGAGGACATCGCCGACCCGTACGGCGGAGCGTTCAAGGTGACGCGCGGGCTCTCCACCGCCTTCCCGGACCGCGTGCGCACGACTCCGATCAGCGAGGGAGCGATCGCCGGGATCTCCGCCGGGCTGGCGCTGGCCGGCTACCGGCCCATCGCCGAGATCATGTTCGGTGACTTCCTCACCCTCGTCTTCGATCAGGTCGTCAACCACATCGCCAAGTACCAGGCGATGTACGCCGGCCAGGCGATCTGCCCGGTCATCGTGCGCGCCCCCTCCGGCGGCCATCGGGGCTACGGCCCGACGCACAGCCAGAGCCTGGAGAAGCACTTCCTCGGCGTACCACACCTGCGAGTGGTCGCCGCCTCGCTGGTGCACGATCCTCGGACGGTCTTCGACGAGTTCCTCGCCCAGGACAGCCCGGTCCTCTACGTGGAGCACAAGCTGCTCTATCCACAACACCTGACCGCGCCCCGGCACGGTCGGGTGGGAGACCTGCTGGCGACGCAGGACGCCAGCCCCGGCATGCTGCCGACGGTGTGCCTCTCCGCGGTGCCCCGCGAGGACTGCGCGGTCACCGTCCTGGCCTACGGGTACCAGGCCATGCTCGCCGCGAAGGTGGTCGAGCGGCTCGCCGTCGAGGAAGAGATCTTCGTCGAGCTGCTGGTGCCGGCGCAGCTCGCGCCGATGGACTGGGCGCCGGTCGAGCGCTCCGTCGGCGTCACCGGACGACTGGTGACCGTGGAGGAGGGAAGCAGCGGTTGGTCCTGGGGCACCGAGGCGGCCGCGACGATTTCCCGCCAGCTGTTCCGGGAGCTGCGTTCCCCCGTCGACGTCGTGGCCAGCGAGCCCACCGTCATCCCGTCGTCCAAGGCCAAGGAGAGCCGGGTCCTGGTCGGCGAGGGCCGGATCGAGGCGGCTCTGCGTGCCGCGGCCGCCTGACCCGAGGCCGTGAAGGAGAGAGTGTGAAGCCGGTAGTCGTACCGACCAGCGACGTCAACAGCGAGCACGGCGTGCTCGTGGAGTGGTTCGTCGACGACGGGGCCAAGGTCGAGGCGGACACCCTGCTGGCCGAGATCGAGACCAGCAAGGCGGTGCTCGAGGTCGTCGCTCCCGAGGCCGGCATCGTCCTGCAGCTGGCCGGGCGGCTGCAGGAGGTCCCCCTCACCGAGCCGATCGCCATCCTCTTCGAGACGTCGGCCGACCTCGCCGAGTACGTGCGGGAACGCGAGACGCGTGCGGCGGCCGCGGTCGAGGAACCGGCACCCGTCCGGGCGAGCGTCAAGGCCGTGCAGCGGGCCGCGGAACTCGGTGTCGACCTGGCCACCCTTCAGCCGGGACGGCTGATCACGGTCAAGGACGTGGAGGCGGCCGCCCGCGAGGCCGGCGCCGACTACGACGCCCTCCCCGCGCCGTTGACGGCCGAGCCCGGCGTGCAGCGCATCCTGCTCATCGGCGGGGCGCTGGGCGCCACCCAGGTCATCGACATCCTGGCCGGATCCGCGACGCAGCGGGCCGTCGCCATCGTGGACGACGATCCGCACCGGTGGGGGGCCGACGTGCACGGCGTGCCGATCGTCGGCGGAACGGACCGGCTCGCCACGCTGTTCGCCGGGGGCGCGTACGACGCGGCGATCATCGCGATCGGCACCTCGGTGGAGACGCGGCGCCGCTTCCGCGAGGTGTGCGCGGCGGCCGGGATCCCCCTGGCGAACGCCGTCGATCCCACCGCGAAGATCGCTACCGACGTGGTCCTCGGGCAGGGGAACATCATCTGCGCCTTCGCGCACCTCGGCACCGGCGTGCGGATGGGAGACAACAACTTCCTCTCCGCCTACAACTCCTTCGACCACCACAGTCGGATCGGCTCCGACAACGCCACCGGCCCGTCCTGTGTCTCGTCGGGCAAGGTGACGGTGGGCGACCGGGTGCGGCTCGGCACCGGCATCTTCATCGAGCCGGGCGTCGTCCTGGGTGACGGCGTGGTGGTCGCCTCCGGCGCGGTCATCGTCCGCTCGGTGCCGGCCGAGCACGCCGTCAAGACGAAGGTCGTCACGACCACGGTGGTGCCGCCGCGACGGCCCGGCCGGTAGCACTCCCCCGGGCCGGAGACGGTCCGTCAGATGCCACGCCGCTTCCATGACTGCCACCAGAGCCACTCCCGGCCCTTGGCGGCGACCGCGCTGAGCACCAGCGGCTGAAGGTACGGCATCACCGTCGGCCCGATGCGCTTCCGGACCCGCAGGCCACGGTACTCCGGCAGCGCGCGGTACTCCGGCCAGCACTCCGCGGCGAACGCGATCAGCTCACGCTCGGGCACGCTCGCGGTGCGGCCCCGGTCGTAGGCCCGCACGGCGCGCCGCAGAGCGTGGCGGGCGAGACGCCGGCGCACCATCGCGTCGAGCCGGTCGGCGTCGGGCAGCAGATCGCCGCAGCGCCGCACCACCGCCTCGTACGCGACCTTACGCTGGCGCAGGTCGTCCAGCTGGCCGGCGTAGTCCGTCTGCGACATGTTCCCGCCGTGCAGGCGGTAGTACGCCTGGTCCGCCCCGCGCACGTAGCCGACGTCCGCGTGCGCGGCCAGCCGCATCCACATCTCGATGTCGCCGGCGTGCGGCAGCTCGGGATCGTAGCCCCCGACCTTGCGCTGCAGATCCGTACGCACCACGACCTCCGGCGAGGTGATGCAGCCGGTGGCCTCGCGGAAGCGCCGTTCCAGCCACCAGTGCCCGGGCCAGACACGGTGGCCCAGGTCGCGGGTCCGGGCCGGCGGCGGCGGGCCGGGGTGGGTGAAGTGCACCGGGTGGCCGTAGACGAAGCCGACGTTCGGGTTGGCGTCCAGTGCGGCTGCCGCCCGGGTCAGGGCCCCCGGCGTCAGCAGGTCGTCGGCGGAGAGCAGGACGGTGTAGTCGCCGTCCGCCCACTCCAGCAGCCCCTCGTTGTAGGTGGCGATGTGACCTCGGTTGGTCTCGTGGACCCGGACCTCGACCCGCGGGTCGGCGTCCGCGATGACCCGGGCCTGCTGGGCCGAGTCGTCCGGTGAGGCGTCGTCGATGATGAGCACGCGTACGTCGACGCCGGGCTGGTCGTCGAGCACGCTGCGCACACACGCCTGGAGATAGTCGCCGTACCGGTAGCACGGAATGACCACGCTGACAGTACTCACTGGCACCCTTCCGGTGGCCGGTCCGCGCCCGCTGCCGGG
>NZ_JBJZOG010000163.1:0-9127 GCF_047200535.1 Micromonospora mangrovicola
GCGGGGCAACCCGACCAGCCTGGTCTACAACTACCCGCAGGCCGGCGACGACCCGAAGCTGCACTGGACCACCAAGTCCTACACCGACCGGCTCGGCTACCTGACCCAGTTCGACTACGTCGACCCGGACGGCCCGCAGGGCAACAACATCGACGCCACGGTCACCGACGCCGAGAACCACGCCACCCAGTACCAGCTGGACGGCTACGGCCGGGCGTACCAGATCACCAACGCGAACAACGAGGTCACCAAGACCGGTTGGGACGACGACCACAACGTCATCCGCCTCGAGGAGGCCAACGGCGCCGTCTCCACCTGGGCGTTCGACCCGAAGACCGGCTACCCGACCGAGATCAAGGACGCCGAGGCGGTCAAGAACGGCTGGCCGGGGACGGCGCTGACCTACCAGCGCTCGCTCAACGGCTACGTGGCCGAGATGACCAGCAAGACCAGCCCGGAGGGACGGAAGTGGACCTTCACCTACACCGGTGAGGGCGACATCGCGACCGTCACCGACCCGGTCGGCAACACCACGGCGACCGCCGGCGACTACACGAGCACCAACACCTACGACGAGTGGGGCCAGCTCACCGCCGTCAAGGACGCCAACGGCAACACCACGAAGTACGACCTGTTCCACGACAGCGGTTACCCGACGCTCATCACCGACGCGGGCAACGGTACGTCGACCTTCACCTACGACGACCGGGGCAACGTCACCGAGGTCCAGAACGGCAAGCACGCCAAGGTGACCCAGGAGTACGACGTGTTCGGCCGGCCCACCACCAAGGTGGAGCCGCTGGACGCGGCCAACAACCGCTTCATCACCACCCCGGCCCCGGTGTACGACGCCAACGACAACATCACCACGGCGTACGCGGCCAACGGTGCGGCGTCGACCTCCGTCTACGACAAGGCGGACCAGGTCGTCGAGACGCTCGCCCCGAAGGACGAGCCGACCGACCCGGAGCGCAAGACCACCACCACCTACGACAAGGTCGGCAACGTCCTCACCGTCACCGAGCCGCAGGGCAACCTGACCTCGACGGTGGGCGACTACACGACCACCACCAAGTACGACGCGATCTACCAGCCGATCGAGGTCACCAACGGCCTCGGCCAGAAGGTGGTCTCCGAGTACGACAACGTCGGCAACGTCAAGGTCCTCTACGACGCGAAGAAGACCGCCAGCGCGGCGGACGACTACACCACGCAGTACGAGTACGACCTGAACCACCGGGTCGTGCAGACCACCGACGCGATCGGCGAGTTCACCACCGCGCGCTACGACAAGGACGGCCTGACCCTCGGCACCACCGACGCGGAGGGCAACGAGTCGCTGGCCACGTACGACGCCCGCGGCGCGCTCGTCGAGTCGAAGGTGCCGCACGACAAGGATGGCGCCGGCACCATCACCTACCGCACCACCAGGTACGAGTACGACCAGGTCGGCAACGCCACCAAGGTGATCACGCCACGCGGCGTGGACACCACCGACGACGCCGACGACTTCTCCGTGGTGACCGTCTACGACGCGCTCAACCGCAAGAAGGAGGAGTGGTCGTCCTACGACAAGGACGACAGCCGGTACAACACGCCGGACAAGACCTTCTACACCTACGACGAGGTCGGCAACCTGGCCCAGGTCAGCGCGCCCCCGTCGGACGGGCAGTCGGTCCGCAACATCACCAAGTACGACTACTACGACAACGGCTGGACGAAGACGTCCACCGACCCCTGGGACATCGTCAACTCGTACGACTACAACGACCTGGGCCAGCAGACCAAGAACACGCTGACCTCGGCCGGCGGGTCGGTCTCGCGGACGATGACCTGGGACTACTACCAGTCCGGCAACGAGAAGGGACGCTCGGAGGACGGCCTGCCGGTCGGCAAGGACGTCGTCCTGGTCGACAACTCCGACTCGCAGAACGTCGCCACCCAGGGCACCTGGACCAACGGCGGCGCCACCGGCAACTACGGCTACGACGTGGCCACGGCTCCGGCGGGCAGCGGGTCGGCGCAGTTCAACTGGCAGTTGACCATCCCGCGCGACGGCACCTACGAGGTGTTCGTCCAGTACCCGCAGGTCAGCGGCGCGGCGACGGACGCGAAGTTCACCATCACCCACGACGGCGGCAGCGTCGTCAAGACGGTGAACCAGACGCAGAACACCGGCACCTGGATCAGCCTGGGCAGCTACCCGTTCACCGAGGACGGCGTCCAGAAGATCACCCTCACCGACCAGGCGACGGGCAAGGTGCTCGCCGACGCGGTCAAGCTGGTGCGGGACAACTCCGCCGACGTCGACAACGAGAAGAAGGAGTTCACCTACCGGTACAACCCGAACGGGATGATGGTCGAGGTCAAGGACCTCAGCCCGGGCGCGAAGATCGACCGGTACGACATCGCTTACGACCAGCTCAACCAGATCGACTCGGTCAAGGAGTACGCCGGGTCGACGTTGAAGAACACCACGGCGCTGACCTACGACGACAACGGCAACCCGCTCACCTCGACCCACGACCTCACCTGGTCCAAGATCGAGTACGACGAGCGGGACATGGTCGCCAAGGTGACCAACGCCGACTCGCCGACGGCCGGTAACCAGCAGATCTCGACGTTCACGTACACCGCCCGCGGGCAGATGCTCAAGCAGACCAAGCCCAACGGCAACACCGTGGACTTCGAGTACTACCTCGACGGCGCCACCAAGCACCAGCTGGAGAAGACCTCCGGCGGGGCCACCGTCGCGGAGCACAACCTGCAGTACCAGGCCAACGGGCACCCCTCGCGGGACGTGCTGAAGTTGATGAACGCCGACAACTCGTCGGACTACATCGACAACACGTACGTTTTCAGCTACGACCCGCAGGACCGGATCGCCAAGCTGGACAAGACCGGCGACAGCACCTCGACGGAGACCTACACCTACGACGCCAACGGCAACACGGTGGCGCAGACCATCGAGGGCGTCACGTCTACCAGCAAGTTCGACCGGAACCGGCTGCACTCGACCACCACGGCGGGTGTGACGTCGACGTACAACTACGATCCGCTCGGTCGCCTCGACACGGTGTCGATCGGTGGTCAGCGGGCGCAGAAGTACTACTACGACGGCTTCGACCGGACGGCGAAGACCACCGCGGGTATCGGCTCGACGGCGAAGTCGACGACCTACGTGTACGACCCGTTCGACCGGACGGTGTCGCAGACGGCGGCCGGTAAGACGACGGTCTTCACCTACCTGGGGATGGACAACCAGGTGCTGCGGGAGGAGGTCGCGGGCAAGGCGACCAAGTCCTACCAGTACGCGCCGTGGGGTCAGCAGTTGACCCAGATCAAGCACAAGGACGACGGCTCGCGGGAGTACTCGCAGTTCATCTACCGGCCGCGTGGTGACGTCATCGGGATCACGAAGGAGGACGGTAAGACCCGGGCGACGTACGGGTACACGGCGTACGGCAAGGACGACGAGTCGCAGTTCACGGGTGTGGACAAGCCGGGTGCGCAGCCCGAGGGTGAGGAGCCGTACAACGCGTTCCGGTTCAACGCCTCACGGTGGGATGCCAACTCGGGCACGTACGACATGGGGTTCCGTAACTACGATCCGGGGTTGAACCGGTTCCTGACGCGGGACGCCTACGGCGGGGCGATGGCGGACATGGCCCTGGCGATGGATCCGTTCACGGGTAACCGGTATGCGTTCGCCGGTGGGAACCCGATCAGCTTCGTGGAGTTGGACGGGCACCTGTTCGGGATGTCGTGGTCGGACATCGGCCACGCCGCTTTGGACGTCGCCGGGATGGTGCCGGTGATCGGTGAGGTCGCCGACGTCGCGAACGGCATCTGGTACGCGGCCGAGGGCAACTACGTCGACGCCGCTCTGTCCCTGGCCTCGGCGATCCCGCTTGCGGGTAACGCGGTGGCCGCGGCGAAGCTGGCCAAGACGGGTAAGAAGATCGCCGACGGCATCGACACCGCCCGCGACATCGAGAAGGCGGCCGAGAACGCCAAGAGCATCGAGAAGGGCGTGGAAGGCGCCACCGACGCCAGCAAGGCGGCGCCGAGCCGGGCGCCGTGCAACAGCTTCGTGCCGGGAACCAAGGTGCTATTGGCCGATGGTTCGACCAAGGCGATCGAGGACGTGAAGGTCGGCGACCGGGTCCTCGCCTCCGATGTCGAGTCGGGGGACCAGCAGGGCCGCCCGGTCACCCAGCTGATCCGGGGTGACGGGGTCAAGAAGCTGGTCACCATCGTCGTGGACACCGACGGCAAGTCCGGTGACAAGACCAGCACCATCGTGGCCACGGACGGTCACCGGTTCTGGCTGCCGGACTCCGGGGTCTGGGTGACCGCCGGCCAGTTGAAGGTCGGCGCCTGGCTCCAGACGTCGTCGGGCACGTGGGTCCAGATCGCTGCCATCCGGCACGAGACCCATGTCCAGCGAGTACACAACTTCACCGTCGACGGACAGCACACCTACTACGTCCTCGCCGGCGAAACCCCAGTACTCGCCCACAACGACGCCTGCCCGGTCGACAACGAGGTTCCGTACGGAAGCACTCGTGAGAGCGTTGAGGTCCAGAAGCAAAGGCTCGCTGACAATAACAAGGGAAACAACTATGGTGCATTGACCTACAAGAAGGGGGTCGATGCCGACGGCAACGAGATTCTGGATACCTTCGCAATGAGGTCGAAGGGGAGGAAGCATGCGGAGCAGAACCTCCTTGAGGAGGCGGGTCGCCGCGGCATTCCGGACGCTGACATTCGGCACGTGTACAGCGAGTTCCAGCCCTGCCGGAACAGGTGCTCCGGACCGAAATGGCTGGGTAGGAGTAGCCTGTCTCATGTGAGACAGACATGGAGTTGGGCTTGGGACAAGTCAGGGACAGCCTTGGCTGACGCTTCAACTGCGGCTCGCAACTCTGCAGTCGCTTCGCTCTTCAGATCCGGGGTGCCAGGGCTGCATGCCTGATTACGTGCGATGGTCTCCGGACCAGGCTGGGGTTCTCCTCCACGAGGGCGCGCGCGCGTTCCTCGTGGAGGAGGGCCTCCCCCGTCGATCGCTACTTTTCCAGGCGGCCGGCCCGACCGGCCACCCGATGGAGGTGCGTAGTGGTCATGTCTGTGTAGTGCTGGGAGCCTATGACGAGGGCGAGCTGTTTCTCCTCGACATCGAGCAAGGCCGAATCCTGTTTGGTGCCGAAGGGTTCAATGATGCCTCCCCGGTTAATGCCAGCCTGGAGCTGTTTGCCCAGTGCTTGGCGGTAACGGAGGGAAACTTCCCCTACTATTCTTCCGGCGACGGTAATGCCAAGTTTTTGGCGGTCGCCAAACGGCTGGAACAAGTGCTTTCGGCAATTGACCCAGGAACGTACAGGTTGCGCGGTTCTTTTTGGAAGACTTTCGTTCATGACGTTTCCATAGGAGATTTTTCAATTGAGGATGTGGATTGGTGGCCGCCTGATAGTGACCGTTGATGAGCTGCGAGGCCTGATTTCCTGTTGAGTGGAAACCTATGGCGGAGTAACCGGCCGGGCATGATCCTCTGGAGTTGGGGACGGTCCGTTCAGGTATGCGAGGCGCCTCCCGCTGTTCCTGGGGGGGCGCCTCACCGCTCTTGGCCGAGCCGCCGTAGCGGCTGGGCGGCTGCAACGGTTGCGGGCCGAGCTGCGAGCCACTTTCATCGTGGGTAGCGGGCGTCTTCGGCGGCTTGGAGGACGAAGATGGCCTGCACGATCGGGGTGGCCTCGGCAGGACAGGCGGGTGCGGCGGCGTTTGAACGGGGCCCAGACGCTGCCGCAGGCGCCTTGGTAGCCCTTGTCCGCGAAGGTCAGCACGTTATTGCTGGTCAGCGCCTCGATCGGGCCGTGAGTCCGGGCCGCGGTCAGGTCGTGCACCGAGCCGGGCAGGGCGGCCGACGCCCAGACCAGCCGCCCGGCGGCGTCGGCCAGAACCTGGACGTTCACGCCGTGGCCCTTGTGCTTGCCGGAGTAGTAGGGTCGCTGGTCGGCGACCCGGTCGATCGGGATCAGTGTGCCGTCGAGGATCAACGTACGCCAGTAGGGCGGCCCGGCGCATCGCCGTGTTGGTTGTCGGCGCAGAGCAGGTCGACGGGCTCGCGTAGGTAGCGCCACACGGTGGTGACCGACACCTCAAAGCCGGTGGCGAGGCGGGTGAGGGTGTCGCCGTTGCGTAGGTGGGCCACGGCCAGCTGCTGCGTGGGCAGCCTGCGCCACCGGCCGCCGAGCGTGCGGCGTCGGTCGCGGATCAGCTCGCTCAGGCGGGTCAGGCTGCGCGTGGACAGCGGGATGCTGGCAGGATAGGTCAGCAACGAAGTTCCCGTGCTGGGCGGTGCGTCTTGGTCGACTGCTGTCCTACCGGGAGTTTCGTCCTATCTGGAGCAACGAGACGCCGCCGCATGCCTGCTCACGCGCCCCTGATCACGATGAAAGTGGCTCAATGGCTACGTCGGGACATACACGCGGGCAACCGACAGGTACCGCACGCTGACGTGGGGATCCAACCCGAACCCTCGAATGAAGAGTCGACACCAGGGTGAGTTTCATTGAGGCCATCACAACCGGCTCGTGGGATCCGCGGCGGACGCTTGAGTTGTGCCGCGCCTTCATGGACGAGTGGATGGGTGGGGTCGAGGCCGAGGATGGCTTCTCGGCTGCCGAGCTGGCAGCTGCCGAGGAGGCTCTTGGATTCTCGATCCCGCCCCTCCTTCGCGAATTCCAGGGATTGTTGGGGAAGCGGCAGGACGCCTTGCGGTTGCAGGACCCGGTGCTGAGGCCTGATGAGTTCTACCTGGACGGACCGGACATCCTGGTTGTGCGCGAGGAGAACCAGGGGGGAGCGCTGTGGGGCGTTCCGTATGGTGATGGTCCGGACTTCGAAGTGAAATGGAAGGATCTGTACAACGGCAGTGCGGCCCGGTGGCGCGACTACGGCCAGCCGCTCTCAGCGTTCCTGCTAGAGGCGGTGATGGGCGAGAGCATGTTCAGCGGGTCCGTGCACACGGTGTACTGCTACTTGGAGGAGGCGCGTTACCGGTCCATTTCCCGCCACTTCAAGCCGCTTGACATACCGACCCATGTGTACTTGCCCAAGCCGAGCGGACCGCGAATAGGGTGGTACGGCGACGGCGACGTGCTGGTTCGCGAGGAGGGTAATAACTCGGTCTGGGCAATGGGTCAGACGCCGGACGCGCGGAAGATGATGGCGGCGCGCATTCCCGTTGATTGGGAGTGGTTGGACATGTAGGTTCTGCCATCAGTCCTCCCGAATGGTGGATTGGTGAGAGTCCGGCTGCGGTTCTTGGCGGCGGTAATTTCCCCAGCAGCGTAGGCTGGACAAAGTGTTCACCATTTTTCGGACTGGGCCTCGTACCTGAACTCGTTGGGTTTCTATCCGGGAGGAGTAGCTGATCCGAAGAGCATTCCCGATGAGTTCACCCGTAACGGGTATCCGGTCGAATTGAAGCCGGACACGGCCTCCGGGGTAAAGGCAGGGACTCGGCGGCTGCGAAGGTACATGAACGCTATGGGTAAGAATTACGGAGAGTTGTGGCTCTGGAGTCAGGACGCCGCAGGAAATTACTCCTTCAGGCTAGGTGCGGTGCCCAAACCAGGCGCCGCGCGTAGGTGGTTGAAGTTCTAGGCATATGACAAGGATTTCAGAGAGTCATAGGTTCAGAGCGTGCATCTTCTAGGACGGAACACGCGCGCACTGGCCGGACGGGAACGGCGGCTGGACTAGCCGGCCGTACGGAGGACGTCGTTGAGGCAGTTCCGGGTGGAGGCGTACTATCGCCCACAGCATGGCGACAAGCGTGAGTTGCTTGCTACGCCAGAGGATGTGGACGAGCTCATCGATGCCCTGTTGGCGGGGCCGGCCCAGCAGAATCTAGCAGAGCTGCATTCTCTGGAGCGGTCACCTCTACCTTCCGGGACTCCCGACCATGAGCTGTTGGTGGGTGCTGATCAGGGCCTTCAGGTCGGCGTTCTTGAGTTCATGGATTCCAGCGGAAATTGGACAACGGTCGGGCGGCGAGAGGGGCGTGCCGAGGTTCGTTACTCGTGCGTGAGTCATGTGACCGAGTTCCCGCCAGATTCGGAGATTCCCATCGATCTAGTGCGTCGAGCGGTCAAGGAGTTCTGTTTGTCTGGTGGGCAGCGGCCTACCTGCTGCCAGTGGGAGAAGCCAGAGTTCTGGTAATTCCCTGAGAAATATCTGGCTTGACGAACTCGGAAGGCACGAGGCCGGACCCGCATTTGGGTCCGGCCTCGTTGCGCTGCGAGCAGCGCCTGTACCTGCTGTACGCGTACCGGCGGCGCTGGAGTCCGGGTGCCGAGCTGCGGCTGGTCGGTGAGAGAGTGGGTCTGGTCTCGGCAAGGGTGTCGGCGCCCCGTGCCCGGATCATCAAGCGGCTGTCGGACCAGCAGCTGACGGACGGAGGGCCAGGTTGCTTCTCTGGGACCAGGAAATGCAGCCGCTGCGGGACGAGTTGCAGCAGATTGCGCCGCCGCAGCGGCTGAATCTGGCGATGGCGGTGCTGGAACGGACCCGCGCCGCGATGGGCCGGATCGAGGCCGCGGAGATCACCGACTACCTGGACCGCGGACTCACCGCCGGCAGGGAAGCGGTGTCGGCCGGCCGCGACAAGATCGTGCTCTCCGAGGAGATGCTCGACGAGTACGGCGATGTCATGGATCTGGCGGACGAGCCGGGCACCTCGCACCTGCTGTCCGCTCTCCTGGCCTGTGCCGATGCGCCCGCGGGGCTGACGAGTGAGGTCCTCTACGGTGTCTTCTCCTTCTGTTACGAAGGGCTCCTCGACCGGGAGGGTGTGCCGGAGTGGAGCGTGGAAGCTGAGCGCGCGAACGCCACATGCCTGGAGACGATCGCCTTCCAGCAGCGGCTCATCCGCCAAGCGCTGGGAGGGTGAGAGGGGGATGGCGCCGGCCGAGTTTCGTGGACGCCCGCGACCAGTGGCCCGTGGTCGTGGAGGTGGTGGTTCGATGGTGTCCCCGTTCGAGTCGGCGCCCTCGCGGTGGACCGGACCACCGCTCACCGGAAAGGCGGTCCGTCGCGCCGAGAGCACTCTCGGGGTTCGGCT
>NZ_JBJZOG010000164.1:0-9059 GCF_047200535.1 Micromonospora mangrovicola
AAGTAGCCGATGAGCGTGCATGTGATCATGTCAGGACCAGTCGAAGATCACCGGGTGGCGAAGCCGGCCAGGATAACCTCGACGGCGCGATCGAGCACGGCTGCCGGAACCGGCGTCGCCGCGGTGGTCTGGGCCAGGCCGCGGATTAGCAGGTAGAGCTCCTCGACACCGACATCCGGCCGGACGCTGCCGGCGGCCTGGGCGCGGCGCAGCGCCGTGTCGACCGCCGACTTGAGCTCGGTCGACACCGCAACGACGGCCGGTGGTGCATCGTCGCCCAGCATCGAGGCCAGCGTGAGCTTGCTGGCGCCTCTCTCGATCATGTCGCGGATCAGCGTGGACAGTGCCGCAGACGGGTCGGGTGCGGTGGCCGCGGCCCGGGCGCGGCCGAGCAGGCCGATGAAGTGCCGCACCAGCGCGGCCTCGACCAGTGCCTCCTTCGTCGGGAAGTGCCGGAACACGGTGGCGATGCCGACGCCGGCCAGCCGCGCTACCTCTTCGGTCGAGCCGGTTTCGCCGCGCGTGCCGAACACGTGGTCGGCGGCGGCGAGGATGCGCTCGCGGTTCTCCCGTGCATCCTGGCGCATGGGAGCACTTTAACCGAAGTCTCGACTTCGCTATCGTAAACGGAGTCCAGACTTCGGTGAGAAGGAGAGACCATGCGCACGCCCGAAGAAACCGTCCGCACCGTGGCCGCCGGGGTCTGTCGCCTCATGCGCGGCGGCCTCACCGCAGCCGAGGAGGCGGCCCAGTTCGACGAACTGGCCGCCTGCTACGCCGAGCGCACCGACGTGCGGCACCCGCTGAACCCCCTCGGCGACACCCCGCTGCGCAGCCGGGCTGCGTTGCGCGAACACTTTTCCGCCGGCCCTGGCCGCCCCACTGGAGTCCTGCGCTATGACATTGTCGACGATCACGTGTACACGACGGCCGATCCCGAGGTCGTGATCTTCGAGTTCCGGTACGCCGGCGTGATCGACGGCCGCACCTTCACGATGCCGTGCATCTTCGTGGTGCGGGTCCGCGACGGCGAGATCGTCGAGTCCCGCGACTACGTCGACCACGTGGCCGGTGCCCGCGCGTTCGGCCGCTTGCCCGCCCTGGCCGCCGCACTGACAACCGGCGAATCGTCGGACCGGCCGGGCCCGGCGCGGTCGTGACGATCAGCGGCCCAGCGGGATCCGGCTCAGGCGTTCTCGGGCTTCTTTAGAGTCGCTTGCGAGAAAGTTAGCTCGGCAGCGGGTCTATAGGCCCCGCCGCGCCGACTTCCCCAACCAGCAACCGACGTCGCGCAAGGCGAGGTCAACAGAACGAGCTGCGCACTGTCATGCGATCCGCCGCTCGCTACGCAGCGTGACGTCCTGTTTGCTCAGCTCGACTCACGGACATGCCGAATTGAGCGCGTTAGCGCGCCGTCGGCGGGCAGATGATTCGCTACCGCGCAAGCAGGGAGCGCAGGACTTTGATGATCTCGTTGGGCGCTTCCTCGGCCATGAAGTGCCCGACCGACGTGGTTCGGTGGTCCAGATCAGCAGCCCAGGTGTGCCACAGCGCGGCGGCGTCGTAGCCAAGTGCGGCTCCCCAGTCCTGTTGGACGACGGTGACCGGCATGGGCAGTCGATTTCCGGAGGCTCGGTCGGCCTGGTCGTGTTCGAGGTCGATGCCGGCCGTGGCGCGGTAGTCGGCGACGATGGAGGGGACCGCCTCGCGGGAGGCTTTCAGGTACTCCGCCCGCAGGTCTGCAGGAATGGCATGGGGGTTCTTGGCCCATAGGTCGAGGAAGTAGCCGAAGAAGGCGTCTGCGTTGGCGCTGATCATCTGCTCGGGCAGGCCGGGTGGCTGGGCCATCAGGTACAGGTGGAAGGCAACAGCGGCGGAGGACCCGTGCAGGATGTCCCACATGTCCAGCGTCGGCAGGACGTCGAGGATGGCGAGGTGGGTGATCGTAGCGGGATGGTCGAGGCCGGCGCGGATGGCGACGAGGGCGCCGCGGTCGTGCCCGGCCAGGGCGAAGCGCTCGTGGCCGAGCTGGCTGGCGAGGGTGAGGATGTCGGTGGCCATGGTCCGCTTGGAGTACGTGTCGGCGTCGCGCGCGTCGGGCTTGTCGCTGGCGCCGTAGCCGCGCAGGTCGGGACAGATCACGGTGTGGTCGGTGGCGAGGTCGCCGGCGACGTGTCGCCACATGACGTGGGTTTGCGGAAAGCCGTGCAGCAGCACGATCGGGCTGCCCGTACCTCCCACCGCCACGTTCAGTGTCACGTCATCGTCGACCGAGACGCGCTGGTAGTCGAACCCGGGAATGGCAATTGTCATGATCGTCCTTTTCTCGTTGGCCGGACGATCCCAGCCTGCCGGTCGCGGATGAGCAAACGATGAGCGCGATACGTTAGGCGCAGGTTTGGAAGGGCGGTTCGATCAGTGCAGGTCAGCATCGGTGTTCTCGGGCCGGTTGTCGCCTGGGACGGCGTCGGCGCGCCGCTGGACCTGAAAGGGCCGAAACACCGCGCGGTGCTGGCGCGACTCGTTGTTGCGCGCGGTCGGGTCGTACCGGTCAACCGCCTCGTCGATGATCTGTGGCAGGAGCCCTCACCGAGCGCGGTTGGCAGCGTCCGCACGTTCGTGGCGGCGTTGCGGCGCGCGCTGGAGCCGCAGCGTCCACCGCGTCAGTCGGCTCGGTTGCTGGTCACGGAGGGCCCGGGCTACGCGCTCAGGTTGGCGCCGGATGCGGTCGACGCCTGGCGGTTCGAGGACGAGGTCGCCGTCGCCTCCAGGGCCTCCCCTCACGAGGCACTCGAGAGGCTCGATCGTGCCCTGACTTGGTGGCGTGGGCCAGCGTTCGCCGGCCTCGATGACGAGCCGTGGTCGCGCGTCGCGCGCTCCCGCCTCGAACAGCTACGGCTGAACGCGATCGAGCAGCGGGCCGAGGCGCGACTGGATGTCGGGCGCCCCTCGGACGTCGTACCCGATCTCGACGCGCATGTGGCCGAACATCCGTGGCGGGAGGAGGCGTGGCGGCTGCTGGCGCTCGCCCTGTACCGCACGGGACGCCAGGGTGATGCGCTTGCGGTACTGCGCCGGGCCCGCAGCCTGCTCCTGGAACAGCTAGGCGTCGATCCGAGCCCGCGACTGCGTCGCCTGGAGACCGACATCCTCCGTCAAGCCGATCGAGTCAGCGACCGTCTGGGTTTACCGGGACCGCAACGGGTCTGGGCGGAGACCACAGCGGCATACGACCGTACGGTAGCGTCCGGCTCCGGCTCTCGGCTGGAGTCGACGGTCGGCCTGCTGCGGAGTCTCGCCGTGACAGGGGCGAGCGGGCTTGAGGCGGCGCGGAGGCAGCGGATCGTGGCCATCGCCGCCGCCGAGCAGTTGGGTGATCCTGATCTCACTGCCCGGGTGATCGGCGGCTACGACGTGCCCGCGATCTGGACGCGGTCGGATGATCCGGCGCAGGCGGCGCAGATCGTGACGGCGGCCGAGCGGGCGCTGACTGCCTTACGTCCCGACTCGTCCGAGGCCACACGAGCCCGACTGCTGGCCACGATCGCGGTGGAGTCACGCGGCACCCGCGCCCCGCGCGGACCCGAGGCTGCCGAGGAGGCGGAGCGGATCGCGCGCCGCCTGGGCGACCCCGCCCTGCTGGCCTTCGCTCTGAACGGCGTGTTCATGCAGACCTTTCACCGCGCAGGCCTGGCTCCCCAGCGGGACCAGATCGGTGCCGAACTCGTCGCGCTCTCCGCTCAGCACGGACTGGGGACGTTCGAGATCCTCGGCCATCTCGTCCGACTGCAGGCCCGCAGCGCGCTCGCGGACTTCGCCACCGGCGACCAGCACGCAGCTGCAGCGGACCGGCTCGCCGAGCGGTACGACCGCCCCCTGGTCGGCGTGTTCACCCAGTGGTACGGCGCACTGCGACTGGCCGCGACCGAGCCGTCGCCACAGCCCGCGGAAGCGGCCTACCGCAACGGGGCGGCACAGCTCGCCAACGCCGGCATGCCCGGCGTCGAGCGGGGCCTCCTACCGCTGGCCCTGCTATGCCTACGCGTGTCGCACGGGGAACCAGTCCACTTCGACGACGAGACCGACTGGGGCCCTCACACGCCCTGGGTGCGCCCACTCGTCCTACTGGGACGGGACCGCCCGACCGATGCCGCTGCGGCGCTGCGTCAGGTCCCAGATCCGCCGCGCGACCTGCTGTTCGAAGCCCTGTGGTGCCTCACCGCCCAAGCTGCAATCGCCCTGGACAACCGGACGGTGATGAAACGCGCCCGGATCGAACTCACGCCGGCCGCCGACGAGCTGGCCGGAGCCGGCAGCGGCATGCTCACCGCCGGCCCCGTCTCACGTCATCTCGACGACCTCGACGCGGCCCTCAGCCGCACCCGATGAGCAGGAGAGCCTTTCCAGCAGATCCAGGCCGTCGCGGATCGCCAGGCCACTGAGCACTTCCCTCCCGCATCGCGCTCAGCCTGCCACCGACGATCTGCCGCCGACCGCGCGCCTGATCAGCGTCCGGTCGTGCCGAAGTGAGTGCGTTCGATCGTGTCGCGAAAAGTACGAGATCAGATAAATTCGCGTCGTATTTAACCTATGCGTTCGAGTCGGTGAATTGATGGCTCAGCCGGTGCCGTCCTGCACCGGATAGTGGATGACGACCGCACCGCCGGTGGCGTAGTTGGCGACATCGGCGGCCACCTGCCGGCCTTCCGGAGACGACCTCGATGCGGTCATTGCCGCAGCGTCAGCGAACTCGGCTTCGAAGACCGCGAAGTACGGCGCCTGTCCCTGCGTCGCTGCCACGTCGAAGCTGTAGCGCCACGCGAGCAGGCCGGGCATGAGTGTGACCAGCGGGAGGTGGTGGGTCACGTAGTAGTCGCGGAAGTGGTCGGGATCGGCGGGCTCGGGATACAGGACCACCAACTTGTGCATGTTCGGTTCCTTTGCTTACGGGTGCGTGCTATCCAGCTGGACATTTGCGTATGGTCATTGCCGTGTCAGCGGAGAGTCGGCGGCGCATACGTGGGATTGCGCAACCGCCTCAGGCGATGGGGTTGCCGCCTCGGCGTAGCTGGCTGTGGAGTTCTTGTTCGGCTTGCCTCTCTTCCGGTAATCGGATCGACTTGACTGACGCTGGTTCGGTGCCCTGGTTGATCTCCGGCTGGCGGTGGCGGGCGAGCGTCAGGCTGGTCAGTGCCGTGATCGCCATCGCGGCGATGCCGATCAGTGCTGCCGTGGTGTAGGCGCCGTCGTTTGGGAAGAGATGGCCGCTATCGGTGCCGGCGGCCAGGATCAGGCCGCCTAGAGCGCTGCCTAGGGAATACCCGACGCTGCGGACGACGTAGTTGAAGCTCATGGCGCTTGATGTTTCGCTCTTGGGGGTGACGGCCAGGATGACGCCGGGCATGGCGGCCGAGAAGCTGCCGACGCCGAAGCCGAGCACGCCCATGGCCGTGAGCAGTTCGGCTAGGTTCGACCGGTCGGCCGCGAACAGGACGAACCCGCCGCCGACGACGACAGCGCTGCCGGCCAAGAGCAGGGGGGCGTCGATCCGTTCGCGGACTCGGGGCGTGAGCTTGCCGGCGATGAAGCCCAGCACGGAGAACGGGACGAGGACCAGCCCGGCGGCAAAGGTGGTGAGCCCGAATCCGTAGCCGACGCTGTTCGGTGTCTGCGCGTACCGGGTAATGAGGGTGAGCAGCAGGTACATGCCGCTCCCGCCGACGAACATGGCGATATTCGCCCCGGCGACTGCTGGGTGCCGTACGGCCCGGACATCGACCAGCGGTGTCTTGCTGCGCAACTCGGAGGCGATCCAGATGCAGAGCAAGAGCACAGCGCCGATGGCGAGGACCACCGCCACACGGAGGTGATGGCTCCACAGGCTCCTCTGGCTTGCCAGGAACAGGACGAGGAACAGTCCCCCCGCTAGGACGAGCGCGCCCGCAACGTCCACGCGAGCGGAGCGGCCTTCGGGAGCTTTGGGGATAGAGCGCCACGCGGCCAGGAATGCGGCAGCGGTGACGAACAGGCCGAGGCTGTAGGCCGCTCGTACACCGCCGAGTTCGGCGAGCAGCCCGGCGAGCGGGTAACCTACGCCAGCCCCGATGATCGAGACCACCGAGATCAGGGCGATCGCAGCCGCGCTGCGCCCCTCGGGAAGATGGTCACGGGCTACGCCCATCATCAGCGCCGTCAATCCGAGCCCGACGCCCTGAGCCGCCCTGCCGGCAAGCAGCCAGGCGAATGGCAGCGGCAGCACGGTGAGCGTGCTGCCGGCGACAACGACCGCCAGCGTGGCGAGAATCGTGGTCCGCCGGTGTGGTCCGGCGCCGAGCCGGCCGAGGACGGGCGTAGCGACGGCGCCGCTCAGCAGCGCGATAGTCAACGTCCACTGCGCACTGTCGAGCGAGACGTGCAACGTGGTGGCCACGCTGGTGATGAGCGGCGTTCCCAGACTGCCGACCGCCGCGACGACCAGTGCTATGAAAATCAGGGCGGGGACCAGTAGGCGCGCCTTGGAATGCTCTGAGAGGGTCACTGCTTCGCCCCGTCGCGATCCTGGTCTTCGAGCTCGGCCAGATGCAGCAGCGCTGGGAGGGCCGCCTTCAAGGCGTTGACTTCTTCCCTGGTGAGTTCGTCGATCAATCGCGCAAACGCCTCGACGCCCGCCCGGCGGCGCGCCCGAACATAGGAGGCGCCCGCCTCGGTCAGACACACCAGCGTTACCCGCTTGTCGGACGGGTCGCCTCTCCGCTCGACCAGCCCGGATTCCTCCATCACCCGAACAAGGACAGTCATCGCGGGCTGGGTGACACCTTCGATCACGGCGAGGTCGGTGATCCGTCGCGGGCCGGTCCGATCCAGGGTGGCCAGGGTGGCCGCGGATGTGATGCTCATGTCACGTGGAAGACGTCTCACGGCTCTGGTGGCCAACCCGTAGAGGGCTGAGCCGATCTCAGTGGAAGCGCCACGAGCGGCGTCTTGACGGCTCATGGTCGAAGCATAGCATTTTTATATGAATGCTTTATGTATCCCTCGGCCCCGGCTCGAACCCGGCCCCGAGCCTCGTCCTCTCGGCCACCGTCGTCGGGCGTCTGCACGCCGGCCCTGACGAGCACGCGCCGACCGCGACGACCCCGTCACCCACGACCTCATCGCCGCCGCTCGCGAAGCGAGCAGCAGGCGCTTGGTCTCGGCGGCGAACCAGAGCATGCGGCCACCTACCTGTGGAAGGAAAGCTCCAACGCTGACAGGCAAGGTCGGTTGGCACTGAGCCAGCTTCAACCCATGCCATAAACCAGCCCGGCCGGAGTCGAACGCAGGCTTCATCGGACATCCGGATCTGCCGCCGCCCGAGCGTGATGGCCGCCCGGCGACACGTTCGTCTCGATCAGCTCGTCGCAGGGCCGTCGAGATGGCCGACGTCCGTGGAGCCCGCCGCGACGTGGACCCGATAGCCCCAGTGCCGTAGGACCTGCGCGATCTTCGCAGCACCGCCAGGGTTGGCGGAGTGGACCTTGATGACGCCGATGTCGAAGGGTCGCTTCTCGAACGCGGCCTGTTCCAGGATCTCCACGACCGGCCAGATCGTGTCGTCCCCGCCCAAGTCGTGGTCCAGCCACAGCTCGTCCAGGCACCCGTCCCGGTACCGATTGAGAAGCTCGACTCCGGCAGCGCTCGTCCGGGCCACAACGTCGTGTTCGCCGATCCGGTCGTGTTCGAGGTGTTTGAGCTGCCAAGACAGATTACTGGCGACGATTTTCGCCAACCGCGATGAGTCCGGGCAGTGCCGCCGGTATGTACCGGTGAGCATCGACCGAAGGGGACACCATCGTGAGCGTCATCGTCATTGAGTTCATCACCCTGGACGGGATCGTGTCTGACCCGGACGGGTCCGGCGGCACACCGACTGGCGGCTGGGCGTTCCGGCATGGTCCCGGCACGGTCGCCGGGGACAAGTTCCGGCTCGGCAGCACGCTAGACGACGGCGTCATGCTGCTGGGCCGCACCACCTGGCAGCTTTTCTCCCGGCTCTGGCCGGGACGCGACGACCCGTTCTCCACCCGGATGAACAGGGTTCCCAAGCTGGTCGCCTCCCGCACCCTGACCGATGCCTCGGCATGGACGAACTCGCAGGTCATCGACGGCGACCTCGTCGACGCCGTCAAGCACGAGCAACGCGATGTGATCATCACGGGCAGCCTGAGCGTGGTGCACACGCTGATGGCCGAGGATCTTATCGACGAGTACCGGCTCCTGGCCTTCCCCACGATCCTCGGCACCGGCCAGCGACTCTTTCCCGCTGGCGGCCCGCCGGCGTACCTTGAGTGCCTGGCGGCCGAGCAGACCGGCGCCGCCGTCCTCGCCCGATACGGGCGAGGAGCACGATGACGGCTTGCACTCCCAAGGCCCGTTGTCAGACGGCCACCCTGTCCGCTTGGTGATTGAACATCCGGATCTGAGCCGCGCGGTCGGAGGGTTTGGCAATCCGATCACCAGACCTTGACCGGCTGAACCTACGGCCACCACGTCGAGCACCTCGGCGGCATACCAGCCGGCGGGGGCGGGCCAGCGTGCAGCGCCCTGGAGATGCTTCCCGTGATTGTCCCGGCTTTGCTACGCCGGGCCAATCACGTCCATCGGCGTCGATGCCCGGGACCCGACGGATCCGTCCTCACCGCCGGCGCCCGTCAGCGGCTCGATCGCAGCACCGCGGGTCGCTGACCATCCCGGCCCTGCCGGTTCTTGGTTCTCCAGGCTTCCCCTCCGGCACCTCGATGAAGAGCAGACGGTGCCGCCCGTCACGGGAGTAGATCATGCATTCCTCGCAGAGCATCCCTCATCGCGCACGGATCTGCCGCACGGCGAGCGGGAGGGGCAGCTTGATGTAGTCCGATCGCGGCCAGTGCCGAGGGGCCGGGCGGGGCATGGTCCGGCTGGGGAGTCCTCGTTGGAGGCTGGATCGGATGGTAGGTAGTCACAGCAGCCAGCAGCCAGCAGCCAGCAGGCGGAGGCGACACACCTCAGGCGGCAGCTTGTCCAGCAAGTCCTCGGGAGAT
>NZ_JBJZOG010000165.1:0-9043 GCF_047200535.1 Micromonospora mangrovicola
CGGGAAAAGCTTTAAATCATCATGAAGCCCTTTGCCCGAAAGGGTTCAGTCTTGGTATGAACCCTCCGGCAATTGCCCGACCCCCGCACGGTCGGGAGCGTGCTGACCGCTCAGCGCGCCACGAGGTCGGGAGGTGAGATGGACAGCGCCAAGGCGGGCCGCTCGTCCCTGCGTACCACGGGTCTCGCCTCCCGCCCCGCCGCGAGCGGCGGCCTGAGGCCGGTCGCGGCCGTCGCGGCCGTGGCCGTGGTCGTCGTGGCGAGCTTCACCCCGCCGGGCCGGGCCGCCATCGCGGGTTCTTTCGCGTTCCTGGAGTTCTTCACCGGCGTGTTCAGCCTGGTCGGCCTGTCGATCACGGTGATGATCGGCCTCGCGGCGACCGACCGGTTGCTCCTGCTGATCCGGCACCGGATCCTGCTGCAGGTCGTGCACCGCGCCACCGCGGCGACCGCCATGGTCTGCCTGGCGATCCACGTGGTGACCAAGCTGGTGGAGGGTCACGCCCACCTGTGGGACCCGGCGATCCCCTTCCTGGCCAGCCACCGGCCGATCCAGGTCGGGCTCGGTACGCTGGCCAGCTATCTGATGATCGTGGCCACCTGGACCGGCGTCACCCGCGCGTCGTACGCCCAGAGCCGGCAGCCGGGCCGCTGGCGGGTCCTGCACTCCAGCGCGTACGCGGCCTGGCTGCTCGCCCTGGTCCACGGGCTCGGGGCCGGTCGGTCCGCCAAGACCTGGGTGCTGGTCAGCTACGCCGTCTGCGGGGCGCTCGTCGTGCTGGCCCTGCTGGTGCGCCTCTTCGTTGCCCTCAGCCGCCGCACGAACCTGGCCAAGGCGCAGACCATCCGACGGATGCGCCCGGCGGGGCGAACCGCACCGGCGGCCGCCGCCGCACCGCTCGCCACGAACGTGCTCATCCCCAGCCTCGACGGGGCCGAGTGGACCGATGTCGAGCCGAGCGGCCCGACCCGCACCCCCGACCTCGCCGCACCCGCCGGACCACCGCCGGCCGCAACCGCTGAACCGCCACCCGCCCGGCCCACGCAACCGGCGCGACCCGCAGGACCACCGCCTCAGGGCAGCCGCGCCGGGGGCTACCGGCCCTACCGTCCGCTCCGGGAGGATCGGCCGGTGTCGCCGCCGCACGCCTCCCCGGCGCCCCGGCACAGCGCCGAGCCGGCCCACGACGAGCCACCGGCCCGCCCCGAGCCCCAGAGGCACCCCGAGCCGCCGACCCGACACCAGCCCCCGGCGCGCCGCGAGCCTCCCGCGCAGCCCCCGGCGCGCCAGGAGCCTCCCGCGCAGCCCCCGGCGCGCCAGGAGCCTGCCCCGCCCACCGTGGCGCGTCAGCTCGACGAGACCGCCGAGATCACCGACGAGGAGTTCTGGGCGTACATCCGCAACGAGGTCGGGCGGTGAGGACCCCGGCCGTCGGGCATCTCGGCCCACCGCGGCTGACCGCCGGCCTCGACCGTGTCGAACGCCTGAACCGGCGGGCGCACCTGGCCGTGCACGGGGAACTCCAGCCGCTCGATCTGGCCGCCGCCCTCGACCTCGCCGAGCTGACGAACCTGCGCGGTCGCGGCGGGGCCGGCTTCCCGTTCGCCCGCAAGCTCGACGCGGTGGCGCGGTCGGCGCAGCGGCGGGGCCTGCCGGTCACCGTGGTGGTGAACGGAACCGAGGGTGAGCCGGCCAGTTGGAAGGACAAGGTGCTGCTCAGCCGCGCCCCGCACCTGGTGCTGGACGGTGCGGCCCTGGCGGCGCACGCGCTCGGCGCCGAGAGCATCGTGATCGGGGTGGCCGACGACGGTGTCGCCACCGATTCGGTGCTCGCGGCCGTCGCCGAGCGCCGGATGCCGGCGCCCACCCGGCTGGTGACCATGCCGCACCGGTTCATCTCGGGTGAGAGCGGCGCGCTGATCCGGGGCATCAACGGGGACGTCCCGATCCCGCCGGGCCGCAAGAGCCGGGCCAGCGATGCCGGGGTGGGCGGCCGCCCCACCCTGCTCTCCAACGCCGAGACGTACGCGCAACTGGCGGTCGCCGCCCGGCTCGGCCCGTACGCCTTCGGCGAGCTCGGCACCGCCGACGAGCCCGGCACCGTGCTGCTCACCGTGGGCGGGTCCGCCCGCCGGCCGGCCGTGCTGGAGGTACCGACCGGCGTGTCCCTGCGGGACGTGCTCGACCGCTGCGCCGCCCCCGTCGGACCCGGCGTGCTGCTCGGCGGCTTCCACGGCAGCTGGATCGGCCCGGCGGCGGCCACGGAGGCGGTGGTGTCCCGGGCCGGCCTGGCCGCGGTCGGCGGCACCCTCGGCGCGGGAATCATCCTTCCCCTCGGCGAGGGCACCTGCCCCCTCGGCGAGGCCGGCCGGGTGCTGCGCTATCTCGCCGGCCAGTCGGCCGGGCAGTGCGGCCCGTGCCAGCTGGGCCTACCCGACCTGGCGCGGGCGATGAGCGCGCTGAGCAGCGGCGCCGGCGGCACCACTGCCCTGGACCGGATCCGCGCGGCGGCCGGCGGGGTACGCGGCCGGGGCGCGTGCAGCCACCCGGACGGCACCGCCCGGTTCGCCCTCTCCGCGATCGACACGTTCACCGCGGACATCGCGGCACACCTGGCCCGCGGCGGCTGCGGCGACCCGGTACGCGGCGTCCTGCCACTGCCCGACGGCGAGGACTCGACGGGCGGCCGGCTGGTGGTGGACTGGTCCCGCTGCGACGGGCACGGCCTCTGCGCCCAACTCGCCCCGGAACTGATCACCCTGGACGCGAACGGATTCCCGTCCCTGACCGACACTCCGGTACCGCCGTGGCTGGCCGCCGGCGCGCGGAAGGCGATCGCGATGTGTCCGGGGCTGGCCCTGCGCCAGGACGCCTGAGGCGACGGGTGAGACAAGCTGATGTGCTCGCTCGACCAGCGTTCGACGAAACGTTCCCGCCGCAACCGCCGGCGTGGCGCCGGCGCTGATGGGCGGTGCCGACCGTCGCGACCCACCGGCCAGTATCGGTGTTAGCTTGACCGGCATGATCAAGCGAGTCACCGCCGGGCAATTCCACGCGGCGAAGGGTGTCGACGACTGGCACGTCCTGTATCACGTGGTCTCGGTCTATTTCCGGACCGGCTCGCTGGCCAAGGGCATCGCGCTCGTCGATGAGATCGGCCGGCTCGCCGGAGCCGACGAGCAGCACCTGAAGATCGATCTGCGGCCGGCGGGCGTCACGGTGAGCCTGACGGTCCGCGACTCGACGCTGGCCCGCAGAATCTCGGCCGCCGCGAAGGAACTGGGTCTGACGGCGGATCCGACCGCCGTCCAGCTCATCAACGTCACGATCGACGCACTTGTCGGCGCGGACGTGCTGCCGTTCTGGCGCGCGCTGCTCGGCTACCGCCAGATCGGCGACGACTACCTGTCCGACCCGCAGGGGCGCGGCCCGGGCATCGGATTCCAACGCATGGACGCCCCGCGACCGCAACGCAACCGCATACATCTCGACATCGCCGTCCCCCACGAGCAGGCCGAGGCCCGCATCGCCGCCGCCCTTGCCGCCGGAGGCCGCCTGGTCACGGACGCGCACGCGCCCAAGTGGTGGGTGCTGGCCGATCCAGAGGGCAACGAGGCATGCATCGCTACCTGGGTCGGACGGGAATAGATTGGGCCACCCGCCCACGATCGTGAGTACAAAAGATCACAGAGTGGGTCAAGAACAGACACTCATCCGAGACCAGAATCAGCTCACGGAATCAGCACGACGGCGGGCGGGATCACCATTGGACGGCCACCCGACCTGCGCCCGTCCCCGGATGGAAACGACGCTGGTCCGTCAGCCATCGAGATCGCCACCGAACGCACAGCGTCGCTGATTCTCCGCGCCGACAGGGCGTAGGTCATACACAAATGGTCAGCTCAAAGGTGAGCTGGCCATTCAATATCGGACATATCGAAAATGTGTGGTGGGCGATACTGGGTTTGAACCAGTGACCTCTTCCGTGTCAAGGAAGCGCGCTCCCACTGCGCCAATCGCCCTAGCGACCGCCGGGTCTAGACACCGGCCACGGTCGGCCCCGCGAGGGGCGGATCGCGAGCGGACGACGGGATTCGAACCCGCGACCCTCACCTTGGCAAGGTGATGCGCTACCAGCTGCGCTACGTCCGCGTGCCGCCGTCCTCGCGGCGGCGACGGGAGAACTGTACCCGATGACAAGATCGCCGGTCGAACCGACCCGCCGACCGCCCGCTGCGGCCCGCGATTGGCCCGGTGACCGGCTGGGTACTGAGTCCCATCGACAGCACACCACATCCCATGAAGGAGGCTGTCGTGGGAATCGGCACCAGCATCTTCCTGATCGCGGTCGGCGCGATCCTCACCTTCGCGCTCGACGCGAGCATCGGCGGCGTCAATCTGGACGTCGTCGGCTGGATCCTGATGGCGGCGGGCGTGCTCGGCCTGATCATGACCACGCTGGTCTGGGGCCGTCGCCGCCGCGAGGTGGTCACCACCGCCGAGCCGGTGGAGTACCGCCGGGTCGAGGAGCGGCGGGACGTCGCCCCGCCGCTGTGAGGCGGGCGTGCCCGGGGCCGACGGAGCTGACCGGTCCCGCCGGTACGTGACCGGGGCGCCACGTGGTGCCTCGGTCACGCGCCGGTCAGCGGCGCATCAGCTCGTTGAGCGTGCCGTAGTCGACGGCGTCGGCCAGCGCGCCGTACGTCCCGACACCGAACGCCTCCTCGGCGGCCCGGCGGGCCACCGCGTACGCGGCCTCGGCGACCGAGGAGCCGAGGCTGACCCGGGCCACCCCGAGCTTCGCCAGCTCCGGCACCGCCGGAGCGCCCGGCCCGGCCAGGATGTTCAGCGGGGCCGGGATCGCCGCCACCAGGGCGGCCACCGTCTCCGGGTCGACCGCCCCCGGCACGAACACCCCGTCGGCACCGGCGGCCAGGTACGCCTCGGCCCGCGCCGCTGTCTCCCGGACCCCACCGGCCCCGCGCAGGAACGTGTCGATGCGAGCGTTGACGTACAGCGGGATTCCGGTCCGGTCCGCGGCGGAGCGGACGGCGGCGAGCCGGGCGCACTGCTCCTCGACCGGGCGCAGCGGCGTCTGCCCGCCGTGCCGGGCGTCCTCGATGTTCACCCCGACGGCACCCGCCGCGAGCACCGCGGCGACAGTTTCGGCGACCTCGTCCGGGGTGTCGCCGTAGCCGGATTCGATGTCGGCGGTGACCGGCAGTGGCACCGCCGCGGCGACCCGGCGGACCAGGTCGACGGCGTCCGCGCGGCCGAGCGCGTCGCCGTCCGGGGCGCCGAGGCTCCAGGCCACGCCCGCGCTGGTGGTGGCGACCGCGCGCGCACCGGCGGCGGCGACGATCCGGGCACTCGCCGCGTCCCAGGCGTTGACCAGGACCAGCGGCTCGCCGGGAACGTGCAGGGTACGGAAGTGCAGGGCTCGGGTGTGGTGATCGTTCACCCGGCCAGTCTGGGCCGCCGCCGCCCACCGCCGTATTGTTTCAGTTCCAGCTGAAACGAAGGGGGCGGCGTGGTCGCGATCGGCCTGTCGGCGGGCGCCGTGGCCCGGGTCCGCTTCGCGCTCTCCTGCCTCTGGGAGGTGGTCGCCAGCGTGCGAGTGCTGCGCGACCCGGGCCACCACGCGCTCCATTTGCCCTGGGTGAACCGGATGCGCCCGCGGCTGGCCGCGGCGGGGCTGCTCGACCCGGACGGTGGGCTGCTCGGCCAGCTCGTGCCGGCAGCACCCGGTTACGTGGTCGACTTCCTCACCCCGCCGCCCGTCGGGCTGAGCCCCGACCTGGAACAGGAACTGACCGCCCTGCGCGCCACCGAGCCCGGGACCGTCCGCACCCATCTCGATCTTCGTCCCGGCCCCCGGTCACCCGCGCTGGCCGCCCTGTACGCCGACCCCGGCGCGGGACTGCGCTGGCTCGCCGAGGAGATCGAGGCGTACTGGCGGCTGGCCCTCGCCGCCGACTGGCCGAGAATCCGGGCGGTGCTCGACGCGGAGGTGTTCCACCGGGCCCGGCGGCTGGCCGAGGACGGCGCGGCCGGACTCCTCAACGACCTGCACGAACGGGTCCGGTGGGAGGGCGACGCCCTGCTGATCAACCAGCGCCACTGCGCGGCTCCGGACGTTCCGGCCGGCGCCGGCCTGGTCCTGGTGCCCTCCGTCTTCGTCTGGCCGTCGGTGCTCAGCATCGCGGCCGGGGACGTGTCGCAGCTGGCGTATCCGGCCCGAGGTGCCGGCGCGCTGTGGGAGTGCCCGCCCAGCGCGCCGGAGGCGCTGGGCGCGGTGCTCGGCCGGGGCCGGGCCCGGTTGCTGGCGGAGCTGGACGCGCCCCGCTCGACCACCGAGCTGGCCCGGCGGACGGGCCTGTCCCCGGCCGGGGTGTCGCAGCACCTCACCACGCTGCGCGCGGCCGGCCTGGTGGTGACCCACCGGCAGGGCCGGTCGCTGCTGAGCAGCCGGACGGCCGTCGCCGAGGCACTGCTCAGCGCCTCGCGCTGAGCGACGGGCGGTCGAGCCGGACAAACAGAAAGGCTCGTCACCGGACTCCGGTGACGAGCCGTCTGCTCATCGGTACTGGTGGGCGATACTGGGTTTGAACCAGTGACCTCTTCCGTGTCAAGGAAGCGCGCTCCCACTGCGCCAATCGCCCTCGTCTATTGCCGAGGTGGAGACGGGATTTGAACCCGTGTACACGGCTTTGCAGGCCGTTGCCTCGCCTCTCGGCCACTCCACCGAGGTTGCCCCCGACATGCGTGTCGGCATCTCCGAGCGGACGACGGGATTCGAACCCGCGACCCTCACCTTGGCAAGGTGATGCGCTACCAGCTGCGCTACGTCCGCGTGCCCCCGGTGTTTCCCGGTGACGGATGAGAACTTTAGCCGAGCCCGGGAACGGTTGCCAAATCGGGGTCCCCTTCGGGCGCGTTCGGGTGACATCCACCCCCTGCGACGGAGCTTCCTAGGAGCCTGGGTGGGTGGCCCTCGGCGACCGCCCCGACCCGCCCGGGGGTCGCCGGCGAACCGGGGCAGGCAACTGTCCGGGATCCGACTGTCGAGCGCCCGACCGGCCGAATCGGTGACTCCTCGTGGTCAATTGGATGGGCTACGGTAACGGCGTGACGAGACGCGCCGCCGAAATCCGCCTGGATGCCCTGCTTCGCACGGCCTGTGACGTGATCGCGGAGCGGGGGCTCGCCAACACTCGGACGGCCGACGTGGCGGAGGCCGCCGGAGTCAGCCAGGCACTGGTGTTCTACCACTTCGCCACCAAGGACCGGATGCTCGCGCAGGCCTTCGCGTACGCCGTCGAGCAGGTTCTGGCCAAGCTCGACTCGGTGGTGCACTCCTCCGCCCCGCCGCTGACCAAGCTGCGCCGGATGCTCCGGCTCTATGCGCCGACCGGCCGCTCGACCTCCTGGTCCATGTGGATCGACGGCTGGGCCGAGTCGCTGCGGACGCCCGAACTGGAGAAGGTCTCCCGCCGGCTCGACCTGCGCTGGCGGCAGGACCTCGCCGCCGTGATCAGCGACGGGGTGGCCGACGGGACCTTCGACTGCCCCGACCCGGCCGGCGCGGCGTGGCGGATCAGCGCCGTGATGGACGGCCTGGCGGTGCAGCTCGCCGTGCACGAGCGGGTGATCACCCGGCGGCAGATCGCCGAGTGGATCCGCCTGGTGGCCACCCGGGAGCTGGGCCTGGAGCCCGCCGCGCTGGACTGAGGCGGCCGGCGGCCATCCCGGCACCGCTCAGCCGGCGGACCGTCCCGGAGCGGCCGACGCACGACCCCGGCGCTCCCGCAGCCGGTCCCGGGCCGGCGGGTGGACGTTGGCCAGCTCGAGGTCACCGCCGTAGTGGGCGAGTACCCGGTGATCCATCACCCGCCGCCAGAGCGGTGGCACCAGCGCGGTGACCACCATGCTGGCGTAGCCGGCGGGCAGCTGCGGCGAGGTGCCGAAGCTGCGCAGCGTCTGGTAGCGGCGCAGCGGGTTGGCGTGGTGGTCGCTGTGCCGCTGAAGCTGGAAGAGGAACACGTTGGTGACGGTCCGGTCACTGTTCCAGCTGTGCCGAGCGTCGACCCTCTCGTAGCGGCCGGCGGCGGTGCGCTGCCGGGCCAGACCGTAGTGCTCCAGATAGTTGACCACCTCAAGCAGAGAGAAGCCGACCACCGCCTGCAGGGCGAGGAAGACCAGCACCCCCGGACCGAAGGCGACCGCGAGGACCGCGTAGAGCAGCACGGTCATCGCCCAGGCGTTCAGCACGTCGTTGCGCCAGGTCCACGGCGTGCGGCCGCGCAGCCGGAACCGGCCCGTCTCCAGCCGCCACGCCGAGCGCAGGCTGCCGAGGACCGTACGCGGCCAGAACGCCCAGAAGCTCTCCCCCAGCCGGGAGCTGGCCGGGTCCTCCGGCGTGGCGACACGGGTGTGGTGGCCCCGGTTGTGCTCGACGTAGAAGTGCCCGTACCCGGTGGGCGCGAGCGCGATCTTGGAGAGCCACCGCTCCGCCTTCTCGCGCTTGTGGCCCAGCTCGTGGGCGGTGTTGATGGCGATGCCGTCGACCACGCCGGCAGTGGCGACCAGACCGGCCGCGGCCAGCCAGGACAACTCGCTCCGGGTCCATACCGCGCAGCAGAGCACCAGGGCCGCGTACTGGGCGGGCAACCAGAGGTAGGTGAGCCAGCGGTAGTAGCCGTCCGCCTGCAGCACGGGCACCACCTCCTCCGGCGGGTTCTCCCGGTTCTCCCCGACCAGCAGGTCGATGACCGGGATCAGGCCGAAGACCACCAACGGGGTGAGCCACCAGGACCAGGGGGTGCCGGTGGCGCGCCAGACCGCAACGGCGATGAAAGGCAGCACGGGGACGAGCAGGGCGAGCGGCCAGAGCGGCTTGCGGGTGTCGCGCCAGGGTGGGGTGTCGATGCCCATCGTCAGCCTCCGATCCGTTGACTTGCGTCCCGACTGTGGCAGCCGTCACGCCGTTTTACAAGATGCGACTTTTTGTAAAGTCGGGCCCGGAACCGGGTACGCGTCGGGG
>NZ_JBJZOG010000166.1:0-8967 GCF_047200535.1 Micromonospora mangrovicola
TAGCTTCTGACTGGAGCAAACAGCGGTCCTCTGGCCCGCCGGCAGGCGGACGTCATCTGATAGCCGATCCCGGCGGGGTTGCCCCCGCGAGCCGGGGTCGCCGGACCCATTCAACGAGGAAGTCGTGGGCTTCGGCGGGCAATGCCCAAGAGTTGACGATCTCGATGGCCGCCTCGTGATAGCCGCCTTCCACTGCGGTCATGAGCTGCTCAAGCTGATCAACGTCGCGTCGGTTCCTTGCAACCCGCATGATCGGGAGCAACAGCAGGATCAGGGCGGCGCGGCCGTGCTTGCTCATCTCGCGCAGTGCTGCCTCCTCGAACCGGGTCAGCACTGGCTCCCACACGTTCCGCGGCAACGCGGCGCGGGAGAGCCAGTCACGGTTGGTGATGATCTGGGGGTAATAACCTGCAAGGGTTCTATCCCACCGGCCAAGGACTGCTGCCGTCCGGCCGACGGACGGGGAGACCGTTCCTGTCAGGATCCAAGCAACAACAGGCAGTATGCCAGCGCCGGCCACGTAAGTCAGCTCGTAGAGGATCGAGAGGCCGTACTCGGCCAGGTCATCGGCGGTGGGCCGCTGAACAAGGCGGTGCCATACCCGGGCCGACTCGGGTACGGCACGCTGGGACAGATCATCCGCGACCAGCCCCCTGATCAACTCCCCGGTTCCGTCGTTAAGGGCGATCGGGCGGTTCAGCAAAGTGTCGTAAAGCAACCCGGCCGAACTGCTCAGGGGCATAACTCTGGCGTGGTGCTCAACGGCGTCAGCCATAGCCCGGGCTATGCGGGTGGCGTTGTCCGGCGCGGTGACCGCTAGCAGCGCCGATAGTGGAATGTCGTCCTCTGGGAAAAGCTCCAGCTGCGTCCTCCGGCGGTCGGCCGCTGGTGCTGCACACGAGAGGGCCACCACACGGGTGACCACATCGCGAAGCGTGGCGTTGTCCGGGGCAACGTTCTCCATGCACCGGGCGGCAAAGGCCAGGCGGCTGAGCGAGGCGCTGGGGACCTCGTCGACGCGGGCCAGCACAAGGCGCAATATCCGGTCCGCGCCGTCGTCGCAATGGCGGTCCAGGATCTGCACTGCCAGCTGACCGACAACGTCCCAGGTGCTGTCGACGAGGTGCGGCTCCAGTTGGCCCCATACCACCTCGGGATCGGGTTGATGCTTAACGAGTTGGGAAGCGGCGAAGAACTCCAGGAACGTGCGGTGCACGAACCCGTAGTGCGGTTGCAGGGCGTCGGAGCCCACGTCGGTGAGTACCCAGGCGCGGCCGGCGCAGAAGTCAAGGAAGTCGGCAGCGGCCTGAGCCGCCTCGTCTGGGTCTTCGAACCGCTTGGTCTTCATGTATTCGGCGAGGAACGCGATCAGCTCCGCACGTGGCAGCGCTTGGCGGCCCTGCGGGTCGGTGAAGAGCCGCCAGGCGAGGCGTTGTACTGCTGGGCGGATGTGTGCCCCGTACCGGTGTGTGACCTCGATGCCCCGTGACCGGTCCCAGGTCTCGAATAGCAGCTCGGCGCACTTCTCGTAAATCTCGGGCTTGTTACGCGGGATGTAATGAACGGTCGAGTACAGGCCGCACAGCAGCGAGAGCACCAGCGGGTTGACTCGCAGGTCGCGGGCCACCTCGCTTTCCCGCATGAAAGCCTCGGTCAGTTGCCGGCGCTGGTCAGCGTCCAGGGTTGTATCGAGCCGGAACCACCGGTTGGCGTACTGGTTGACCTGGCTTTCGTTGAAGGGGGCAATGTCGACGGTTGGAAACAGGTCCGAGTCGAGGGGAGCGTCTGGATAGCCGACGGCTCGGGAGGTGACGATGACGCGGGCAAGCGGGTAGCGGTGGGCGAAGCCATCGACGAGATGGGCGAAGGATTGGCGGTAGGAGCTGTCACCGAGTTCGTCGATGCCATCGATGATGACCGTGGCGCGGCCGTTAAGCAGCAGATACTCGAGCGCATCAGGTGGGGGGTTGACGTTGCCAGGACGCCGGCACGCCGCCTCCAGGTAGTGCAGCAGTGTGTGGTGATCGGTGCGCAGTGACTGAGTGTGTGCACGCACGACGAGGAGGATCGGCACCTGCCCTTCCAGACCGCCGATCTTGTCGGCTGCCAGGTCGTGGGCGAGCTTCGCGGCCAGCGTGGACTTGCCCGCGCCCGGGTCGCCGAGGATGACGAAGCGAACCGCGTTGTTCATGCCGTCGGCCAGCGTGAACGTCTCTGAGGCCGATGAATCCCACAAGGGGGAGGCGGCCGCGGGGCGCAGTACTGGGGTGACGTACAGCTGGGCGTAGTCGACCTGGCGGTTCAAGTCGTGCGCGGCCATACGCAGCTTCGCGTGGCCGGCCTTGGTCGCAGATCGAACCGCCTTGGCGAACTGGTTGATTTCGTCGAGCGTCTTTAGGCGGTTTAGCAGCTCGCTGTTGAGCACCCCGGCAGCGGCCACCCTGGCCGCCATCGCCACGGCGCGGCCGCTGTCGAGCGCTCCTGGCGCCGAAGTCAACCGCACCGCATGCACCGCGGCGTCCACCAGCTCGTGTAGTACGTCGGTGGCCTGTAGCAGGTCCGCTTCGCCGAACTCGCCGTGGTGGCGCAAGCCGTGCCGCAGCTGCTCACGGATCGCGCTCCGCGTGTCGGCGGTTGTCGACGCGAGGGAGGAGATCATGGCCTGGCGTACCAGGTGATCGAACTGAGCGGACTCGGCGAACTCCCGAAACCGACGGAGCTGCTGAGGGTTCAGGTGTTCGATGAACCGTTCCGTGTTCCCGGCGACCAGGATGCCGGCGGCCTCGGTGGCGATCTTGTTCCGCTGGTGCCTGGTAAGCAGCTTCCGACCGATGATGGTGCTGCAGTTGACGGCCGCCTTGGTAGCCAACTGGCCGAGCGTCGCCATGTCCATGGGCGATCCTCCCCTCTGCCGCCGCCATAGAGTACGGCCCGACGTCACACACACGGCCAGTGCCAATGGAACAGCTGTATCTGCTCCCGCCACGGCCACACCGTAGAGCACTCTCGCACGCGCAGACGTCTGTGCGGTCGCAGTGGCATTGCATATGCTCGTAACCGTGACGGGGCTGATCGAGATCGCGGTGGTACTGCTCTTCATCGCACGGGTGACCCGGCTGGTCACCGCCGACGAGATCACCCGGCGACCCCGAGAGGCGATCGTGAGGCGGCTCCCAGAGGGCAGCCCCTTCGCGTACCTGCTGTTCTGCCGCTGGTGCCTGTCCGTGTGGGTCGCCGCGTTGGCCGCCGCTGGCTGGTGGCACCTGTCCGAGGTCTCCCGCTGGTCCGGGCTGTGGTGGGTCGACGTGCCCACCGTCGCGCTGGCTCTGTCGCACGCAACCGGCCTGCTCGTGCGCGCCGAGCCCGAGGAGTAGCGCATGGGCTGGTGGGGCACGAAGCCCAACGCCGACAGCGCGGTCGGCCGGGCGACCGCCGTCGTCGCGTCCGCGGCGAAGATGCGGTATCCAGCGGCAGCCTGCGCAAGGTCACGAAGCAGCAGTGGCAGGACGAGGCGTGGCGGCACTACGAGGAGTGCGGCGAGTTCGCGTTCCTGGTCGATCTGATCGCGAAGGCGATGGGCCGGGCACGGCTGTACATCACGCAGGTCGACGACGAGGGCCGGCCGATGGAGACGCCCGACCAGGCGCCGGCCGGCGTCAACGAGACGTTCCTCGGCGGCCCCAGTACCCAGGCCGAGCTGCTGCGCGACGCCGGCATTCAGCTCGGCGTGCCTGGCGAGTGTTACCTGATCGGCGAGCCGGAACGTGACGCCGAAGGCAAGGCCACCGACCGGGAGCGGTGGTTCATCGCGTCGGTGGAGGAGCTGACGGAGCGGGCCGGGAAGTACGTGCTCGACCCGGGCGACGGGGCTCGCGAGCTGGAGGCCGACGAGACGGTCATCGTGCGGATCTGGGTGCCGAGCCCCCGTAAGCACGCGCTGCCGTCCAGCCAGGTGCAGTCCAACCGGCGGGTGCTGCGGCTGATTGAGCGGCTGACGCAGTACGTGCAGTCGCAGATCGACTCCCGGCTGGCCGGGGCGGGCATTCTGCTGCTGCCCAACGAGCTGAGCTTCGTTGCGCCCGAGCAGGAGGAGGACGCCGAGGACGGGGTGTCGTCGTTCCTGTCGACGTTGACGGAGGCGATGACCACCGCGGTGAAGGACCGCGACAGCGTGGCCGCCCTCGTTCCGATCGTGGTGCAGGGCCCCGCCGAGCACCTGGAGAAGGCCCGGCTGCTGAGCTTCGCCACGGAGCTGAGCAGCGCGGTGCCGGCGATGCTGGACGGCGCGATCCGGCGGCTCGCGCTGGGCTTGGACGCACCGCCGGAGATGCTGCTGGGCATGACCCAGGCGAACCATTGGGGTGCCTGGATGACCGACGAGGCGACGATTAAGTACCACGTCGAGTCGAAGCTGGAGCTGTTCTGCGCGGCGCTGACCGAGCAGATGTTGTGGCCGGCGCTGGAAGGCGCGCAGGGTGTGGCCGACCCGCGCCGGTGGATTGTCTGGTACGACACCAGCGAGCTGACGCAGACGCCGGACAAGGGTGCCGACGCGAAGGATCTGTACGGGCTGGGCGAGCTGTCGGGGGATGCGCTGCGCCGGGAGACGGGTTTCGGTGACGGCGACAAGCCGACCGACGAGGAGCGGGAGCTGCGGCGGCTGCTGGAGATCATCCGCACGGTGCCGGCGGCCGGGCCGTTGCTGGTGACCCGGCTGCTGGAGGTCGCCGGGGTGAGCGTGCAGCTCGACCCGGAGGCGTTGAAGCCGCAGCCGACCCAGGGCGAGATGCCCGGCGGGGAGCCCCCACCGGAGGAGGATCCGGCGACGGATCCGCCGCCGCCCGGCGACACCGAGGACCGCGGCCCGCCCGAACCGGCGGCGATCGCCGCTGCGGCGGCCGGGCCGATGAGCGCGCCGTTCGTCGCCGCGTGCGAGGTCCTGGCGCTGCGGGCGCTGGAGATCGCCGGCAAGCGCGCGCTGGGCCGGGAGAGGTACCGGCACCAGGGGTTGAAGGCGTGGGAGTACCACACGGTGCGCCAGTCCACGCCGGCGTCGGTGCCCCGGCTCCTCGAGGGAGCGTGGACGGCGGTGCCGGCCGTCGCGGCGAAGCTCGACGTCGACGACGAGAAGCTGACGGCGGCGCTGACCGCGTACGTCGGCGGGCTGCTCGTCACGGGCGCGCGGCACGACGTCGACGAGCTGCGCGAGCACCTGGCCGCCACCGTCGCCCGGGAGCTGGTGCCGGCATGAGCGTGACGATCCTCGCGCCGGACCTGGTGCCCGCCCACGGGTACGCCTGCCAGCGGTCAGGGCGCGGGAAGGGCTGCGAGCGGCTGCGGTGGACGATCTGCCGCACCTGCGGATGGTGGGGCGACCTGTGGGAGGGCGACCAGCCGCCGCTGACCGACGCCGGCCACGTGTGCGACCCGGACGCGGCGGCGCGGCGCAACGAGGCGAGGAGGAGAACCGATGGCTGACCCGGCGAATGTGTCCCTGGCCCAGCTGCGCGACTGTTTCGCGGCGGCGGGGATCGACCTCGGGACCGACTTCGTGAAGCTGGAGCTGCACGACGACCTGCTGATCGTGGAGCGGCTGATCCGCAGCCCGGCCGGGCTGCCGGTGTCCCGCCCCGACGGCGGTGTGCAGACCCAGGGCGTGCAGATCCCCGTGCTCGCCGAACCGCCGGCGGGTGGCTGAGCCGTGGCCGAGCCGGACCTGTGGCTGCCGCTGCGCCTCGACCACGAGGCGCGGGTGGTGGCCGCCGAGCGGCGGATGCTCCGCGCCGCCCGGGCGGCGCTGCGCGCCTGGCTGCGCGACGCGCGGGCCGTCACGCTGCCGGTCACCGCGGCGGCCCTGCCGCCGGACCCGAGCGCGCTCGCCGGCGCCGGGCAGGCGTGGTTCGAGGCGATGACGGTGCACCTGGTGCCGGCCGCCGAGCAGACGTTCCTGGCGGGCGTGGCCGACGGAGGCGGCGACGTCGAGCTGCTGCGGGTCGCGCAGATGAAGGACGAGTACCTGGCGGCGCTGCCGAACCGGCTGGCCGGGGTGCCCGACAGCGCGTGGCAGCTGGTCGTCGCGGCGGTCGCCGAGCTGACCGGCGAGGGCGCGAGCGTGCTGCGCATCCGTGACGTGATCGAGGTGATCCTGGGCGAGCGGTCCTGGGAGGACCGGGCGGTGACGATCGCCCGGACGGAGACGATCGGCGCGTACAACGCGGGGACGCTGACCGCCTGGCTGACCGCCGCGGACGTCCTCGACGAGAAGCTGGACAAGGTGTGGGTGGCCACGCACGACGAGCGGACCCGGCACGACCACCGGGACGCGGACGGGCAGCGGGTCGCCCTGGACAGCGTGTTCATGGTCGGCGGGGTGCCGATGCGTTACCCGGGCGACCCGGCCGCGCCGCCCGGGCAGACGGTGAACTGCCGCTGCACGATGATCGAGGTGGAGGCCGACGAGCCCCTGCCTGCGGTCCCGAAGCACCCGTGGCCCCGGCGTGACCGGGCCACCGGGTTGGACATCACGGTGACGGCGGCGGCAGCCGCGAAGGGTGGCAAGCAGATGGCGACGTGGAAGGGGACGCTGGCGCCGCTGGGTGCCAAGTCGGGTGACCGGCGGATCTTCGCGGCGGACGGCGAGTGGTCGTTCCGCGAACTGCCCCTGGCGCTGCCGTGGGCGCGCGAGGACGCCCCCGGGCACGAAGGCGCGGTGACGATCGGCCGGATCACGACCGGTGAGGTGCAGAAGACGAAGCTGGTCGGTGCGGGCGACTTCATCGACGCGGTGCCGGAGCTGGGCGAGGCGCTGGAGCTGCTGCGCCAGGGCGTGCTGTTCCCGTCGGTGGACCTCGACGACTTCGAGTTCGTGTTCACCGACGCGGACGGCAAGCCGATCGAGGAGATGTCCGACGAGGAGTGGGAAGCCTTCATGGAGGCCGGCGAGGAGCCGTACATCACGGTGACGAAGGGCCGGGTGATGGCGGTGACGCTCGTCGGGACGCAGGCGTTCATGGAGGCGAAGCTGGAGCTGGTCGACGACGAGCCGGCCGACGGCGAGCCCTCTGATGAGGCCGAGCCCTCCGATAAGGAGGAGGAGCCCGTCACCGCGGCCGGCGCGGCGGCGAAGAGCAAGCAGGTCGCGCCGCTTTACCCGCCGAGGGCGTGGTTCGACGACCCGAGCCTGACCGAGCTGACCCCGATCACGGTGACGGCCGACGGACGGGTGTTCGGGCACCTCGCCGACCGGGACTGCCACCTGTCGTTCCTGACCGGCGGGCAGTGCGTGATGCCGCCCGACGAGGGCGGCTTCGACTGGTTCCACCGGCCGGAGATCCAGACCGCCGAGGGGGAGTTGGTCGCGGTCGGACACATCACGGCGGCGACCGGGCACGCCGACCTGTCCGCGAGCGCGGCGGCCGCCGTGGAGCACTACGACGACACAGGCACGCAGCTGGCGGTGGTGCGGGCCGGGCGGGACGCCCACGGCACGTGGGTCGCCGGGTCGCTGGTGCCGGAGGCCACCGAGGAACAGGTGCAGCTGCTGCGCAGGTCGCCGCTGTCCGGGGACTGGCGGTGGATCGGCGGGGCCCGCCAGCTCGTCGCGGCACTGTGTGTCAACGTCGGCGGCTTCCCGGTCGTGCGGGGCCGCTCGTCGGGTGGTCGGGCGTACGTGATGGTCGCCTCCGGTTGGGCCGGCTGGCAGCCGAGCGAGGACATCGGCCGGCGGCTGGCGGCGCCGGGGTTCTCGCCCAGCGACGTCGAGGCGGCCGTACACCGCGCAGTGGCGGCCGGCTTCGCGGCCGAGCGGCAGCGGACCGCCACCGCGGCGCAGGCGGAGCGGATCGCGGCGAGCATCGGCCGGGACCGCAAGACGCTCGTGGCGGTGCTGACCGCCAAGGTGCACGGCAAGTAGGGAGGGGGAAGCCGATGGGCTGCAACTGCGGCGGCAAGCGTCGCAGCATCGTGGGTGCTGTCCTATGAGGACGACCGCATAGGCGGCGAGTACGACTCCAAGACGCAGGCGGAGGTCGCCAACGTCCGCAACGGCGGAGGCGGCGTAATCCGCCAGGTGCGGAAGTAGAGCGAAGGTGCCGTGTGTCCGGCACCGCACCGCCTCGCGTCTATCTCATGGGCCGCCACCTCCGCCCGAAGGTCTGCGTCCCTTGGTCGTGCCGGCCGGGTGTGCCTAGCAGATCGACGACGACGTCCCGCGCTCCGCGCATTCCGCCGCACGCGCCTGCCCAGGTCAGGCAGGTGGCCCGCGGGCCGGGCCGGCTCCACCTGCGCGTGGCCGTGGCCAGCAGCCACGACGGTGAGCACGGCGGGCCCCTACGACTCACGATGCTGATCATGTCCGCCGTCTGCCCGCTGCTCCGGCATCCGCGGCAAGCCGACCCACAGACTCCCTACTCACCTTCCGTGACATTGGAAGCGAGGTATAAGTCTGTGCGGTGTCACGTGGCGATCTGGGGTGGACGACTTGCCTTCCGGAGAACATGGATGAGTGTGGCGGGAATCACATCTGCAGTGCCTGATGGCGACGGCTCGCATAAGGTGCGAAAGCCATAGAGCGGACAGCATGTAGAGGAACGAGCCCATCGTCCGTCTGCTGCTGATGGCGAGGAGAGCACGACACACGCGGGGGCAAGGGCCGCTGCCGATGCCCAGCTCTGTGTCATCGCCAGGCGTGCCGGCGCCGTCGATCTCGCGCGCCCCCTACACGGCGCATCCCCAGGCAACGGAGCCGTGTGCCATGGTCCTTGACCTTCTACGCGCCGGGACGAACTCTCCTGACGCTCAGGCGGGTTCGCCCTGGGCGGCCCGCCGAACTACCGCTTCTCGTCCCCACTAACCAGCTTGAACGCAGGGTCTTGGGACTAGCCCGGTCAGCGCATCTTGTTTCGATGGGCTCTTCACCCCTTGATGCCGAACTCAAGGCCGCCTTCAAGAGGCTGCGGTGAGGGCGTT
>NZ_JBJZOG010000167.1:0-8835 GCF_047200535.1 Micromonospora mangrovicola
CCGGCCACCGCGGGAGGAGCCGTTCTACCCTGCCAGCTCTGGCCCCGTGGACCCTTGATCTAGGCAGTGCCCGCGACACAAGGCGTGGGTGAGGCGATGTGCACGGTTCCGTGCATTCGTCATGCCTGATCTGCGCCCGGAGCCCACTCCCGCTGCCCGACCATAGCGGGGGAGGGACGGGAAGATGAGTGACGCTCGCGGTCGGGGCGGATGGGGCTGGAGGGGTTGAGTCCGGCCTGGCGGTGGGAGACGTCGCCGGGTGGGCCGGTGCTACGCCGGCCTGTCGCCCCGATGCTGGCCGCGCCCGTCGACGCGGTGCCCGAGGGTCCGAACTTGACCTATGAACCGAAGTGGGATGGGTGGCGGGCGCTGGCCTTTCGGGGAGCCTCCGACGTCTACCTGCAGTCCCGCGCCGGCAGGAATCTGACGCCGTACTTCCCGGACATCACGCGGGCAGTGCGGGCCTTCGTCCCGCCCGGTGTGGTGCTCGACGGGGAACTAGTCGTCTGGGAGCGCGGGCGGACGAACTTCGCCCTGTTGCAGCGGCGGGTCACCGCCGGCCGACAGTTGCTGCGGGAAGCCCGTGAGCACCCGGCCTACTACGTGACCTTTGACGTTCTCGTCGACGCTGGCGGGGAGCCGGTGCTCGACGCGCCGCTGGTCGAGCGTCGTGCCCGGCTGATGCGGCTGCTCGCCGGCGCCCCGCCGCAGCTGGCGGTCACCCCGCAAAGCGCCGACCTGTCCGAGGTCAGCGAGTGGCTGACTACCTGGACCGCGGCTGGCGTCGAGGGTGTGGTGATCAAACGGCTCGACAGCCGGTATGAGCCTGGCCGGCGAGGATGGGCGAAGTTCCGGGTACGTGCCACCACGGAGGCGATCATCGGCGGCGTCACCGGCAGCGTCCGCAACCCCGACACCGCTCTCCTCGGCCGCTTCGACCGGCGGGGTCGGCTCCGGTACACCGGCCGAACGCACCCGCTGGCCACGCCGCAGCGTCTGGAGCTGGCTTCGCTGCTGTCGCCGCCCCGTCCGACCGAACGGCAAACGGTCATCCACCCCTGGCCCGATCCGCTGCCCGCCACGTGGTCGGGCCAGATCGAGCGGCCCGAGCCGCTGCGTTACGCCCAGGTCGAGCCGACCGTCGTGGCCGAGATTCAGGTGGACACGGCCTACGAGCACCACCGGTGGCGTCACCGCGTCCGGTACGCGCGGCCCAGGCCGGACCTGTCCGTGTACGACGTGCCGCTGATACTCGGCGAAGGCGAAGACCCCTTCTCCGACTACGCGCGCATCGCCTGACTGACCTCAGCTGGAGTCCAGACCCAGCGAGGGCGCCGCGACCAACCGGGCAAATGCAAAGACCGGCGGCGCGGCACCCTTCGGGTGCTGTCAGAAGGCCCGGACGACGGTGATGGTGACGTTCGGGTAGGAGTTCGCCCAGATGGTCAGCGCGTTCTTCTCCGCGGTGTCAACGGTGAGCCGCCAGCGGATCTTCGTGGCAATCCATTCGTTGATGTAGCGGCAGCGGGCGGAGCTGTAGGGCGGCATCCAGGTGGCCGGGTCCTGGTCGCCCTTGGCCTGGTTGACGTTGTCCGTGACGGCGACCAGCGGACGGGAGTCGCCGAGGTCGTTGGCGTATGACTGACGACGGCTGGTGGTCCAGTTCCGGGCGCCGGAGTCCCATGCCTCGGCGAGGGGCACCATGTGGTCGATGTCCAGGTCGCTGGTGATGGTCCAGTAGGCGTTGTCGTAGTAGGAGTACCAGCGCCCACCAGACAGGGAGCAGCCGGATCCGATCGTGGGTTTGGTGGTGGCTTCGGCGATGAGGACCTCGTAGCGGGTGTTGCAGCCGTCGCCGTCGGCGTCGATCCAGAGCGGGAAGAGGCTGCGGTCGTAGCCGGTGCGGACCTCGGTGGCGACGGGCAGGTTCGCCACGGCGGTGCGCAGGGCGGCGGAGTAGGTTTCGGCGTGGGCGGGGGCGGCGGTCAGGGCGGTGGTGGCGGTGACGGCGGCCAGCAGGGTGGCGGCCCAACGCAGGGTACGGGTCACGGTTGGCTCTCCCGGTCATCGAAGATAGGGATACTTCGATATATACAGGTGCCGAGAGGCGTGGCAATGGTCTACAAGCGAACAACGGTAGAACGGCGTTCCGCCGGCTCTGGCTGGTCAGTCCGCCGGATCCGAAGCGGTCTGCCGGTACTGGTAGACCTCGGAGTCATCGAGTTTGTCGGTCAGGACGTAGAGGTGCTCAACCGCGGGCGCCGGGGAATCGATCGGCCCGACGTAGAAGCCAGTCTGTGGCAACTTGACCACGGCCGGTGGGTTGCCGTCCGCGGAGACCTCGACGGGCATCAGTCTCCCGTCGACCGGTCCACCCAGAAACCACGCCTCGACTGCCGCCATCCGGCCATCATGCCGCCCGGCTCCCCGTGGTTGGCATCCGTCAGTAACATCAACCGCCTTGGCGACGGCGCTTCGGTCTCGTATGCATGGCCGCTCAGATGTACGGTCCGTCGTGCAAGGCGCACGGTAGAGCTGAGCGACGGGGAGTGAATGCAGGTGGCAGGCCGGGGTAGGGCGAATGTCGACAAAACGGTCTTTGTCGACGACTATGAGCACATCACCGCTAAGCGGACTAATAACCCACCTGCAGGTCTGGCGCATCTGGACCGCGATGAAACACCGGTACGCCGGCTCAAGTACGACCCACATCTCGACCCGCAGCTCGTCTGGGCCGGCAAGGCGGAGCGCGACACGGTCGAGGTTCCCGCGCCGTCGATTCACGTGCACGAGGAGCTGTCTGCCCAGAAAATCATCGGCTCGGTGCGCCGGCAGCGGCTTCAGCAGCCACTGTTCGACCTGGACGTGCTCGACCCGGCGGCAGCCGTGGAGTTCTACCAACATGACCTGAACTGGTCGAACCGGATGATCCTCGGTGACAGCTTGACCGTGATGGCGAGCTTGGTGGACCGCGAGCGCATGGCGGGTCAGGTCCAGTGCGTCTACATGGACCCGCCCTATGGCATCCGGTACCAGAGCAACTTCCAACCGAAGATTGGCGAGCGTGCGGTCAAGGATGGTGACGACGCGTCCTTGACGCGGGAGCCGGAGATGATCCAGGCGTTCCGGGACACCTGGGAGCTCGGCGTTCACTCCTACCTTTCGTACCTACGTGATCGGCTGACCATCGCCCGGGAACTTCTGAACGACACGGGCTCGGTCTTCGTTCAGATCGGGCCTGACCGGCTCCACTTGGTGAAGGCCGTGCTCGATGAGGTCTTCGGAGCCGAAAACTCGGTCACTACGATCACGATGCAGAAGACCTCCCAGGTGACCTCTAAGCTGCTGCCGGAGGTGACTGACTTCATCTGCTGGTATGCCAAAGACAAGGACCAGGTGAAATTCCGGCACCTCTACGAGGACCGTCGTGATGAAATCGCTGGCGCCGGTGCGTACCGACACGTCGAGTTGACTGACGGCACGAGGCGGCCGATGACTCCCGCGGAACGAGCGGACCTTGGCTCGCTTCCTGAAGGGGCACGCGTCTTCCGGTACGACAACGCCACAAGCCAGGGCTACAGCGCCTCTAAGACCGTCAACTTTGAGTTTGAGGGCGGGGTATTCCATCCCGGCCCCAACCGCCACTGGCTCCTGCGCCCAGAGGGTATGCAAAGGCTCGCGGCCCTTGGGCGCCTCGCCGTGGTGGGGCAGACACTCAGCTACGTGCGGTACGCCGACGAGGCCGGCTACATCCGTCGGACGAACATCTGGACTGACACCGGACAGGCCGGCTTCGCCCAACGGTCGGGCGCTAGATACGTGGTGGAGACAAATCCCAAGGCCATCGCACGAGCGCTGCTGATGGCCACGGACCCAGGCGATCTCGTCATCGATCCAACGTGCGGCGGCGGGACGACTGCAGCAGTCGCGGAGCAGTACGGCAGACGATGGATCACCATTGACACGAGCCGGGTAGCGCTCGCTATCGCCCGTGAGCGACTGCTGACCACTCGGTTCGACTACTACGAACTCGCCGACCCCAGCCGCGGTGTGGATGGTGGCCTTCAGTACCAGACGTTTCCGTGGGTGCGGGCATCCGACCTCGGCTATGACAACGAGGAAGTAGAAGAAATCGCGCTTTATGACCAGCCCAAGGTTAGCCGAAATCGGGTGCGCGTCACCGGACCGTTCACAGTGGAGGCCCTGTCTCGATACGCTGTGAATCCGACGGATGAGGCCGCGAGCGAGCCGGAGCATGTCGAGCCGGAGGCGACCGACCACGTACAAACGCTCCTCGCGGCACTCAAAGCTCAGGGCATCCCACGGCCGGGCGGGCAGCCCGCCAAGATCGAGTCACTCACACCGCTCGCCGCGGCCGGAGCCCTCCAAGCAGAGGGTGTCGCCGACCTCGGCGGGAAGCCACGCCGCTTCGCCGTCGCGCTCGGCCCCAAGTTTGGTGCCATCACGATGGCGCAGGTCTCCGACTCGCTCCGCGAGGCCATTGGCTTCGACATGGTGGTGTTCGCCGGATTCGCGGTGTCCGCCGACGCGCAGGAGCGCCTCGCCACCGGGCGGGTCGGCGGAACGCAGGTGTCGCTTCTGCTGGCGAACCCGGATCTGCTCGTCGGCGACCTGCTCAAGAACACGAAGGCGTCCCAGACGTTCCGGCTCTACTCAGCGCCGGACGTCAAGATCGAGGCGGGCAATGACGGCTATCGCGTGGGAATCGAAGGTGTCGACACCTTCGACGCCGCCACCGGCGACGTCGTCTCCCACGGGCGGGCAGGCGTTCAGGCCTGGTTCCTCGACGACGACTACGACGGCAACGTCTTCAGGGTCGCGCAGGCCTTCTTCCCGGTGACCGACGCCTGGAAGAAACTTCAGGCGGCGCTGCGGGGAACCGTCGACGCCGACCTGCTCGCTCAGCTTCACGGGTGGGCGTCGCTGCCATTCGACGCAGGAGAACATAGTCGCGTCGCGGTCCGCGTCATCGCCCAGGACGGCAACGCTGCCGAGGTCGTGCTTCCGCTGCCCGGGAGCGGCTCCTGATGGCGAGCCACGCGGCTGAGAGCGGTGGCGTCAGCACCGTCATCGAGGGCAACCCCATCATCAACAACGCCTTTGCGGAACCGACGCGCTACTGGCACTTCAGCGGCGTCACCCCGGAAATCCGCGACGGCCGGCGGACCGCGGGCTACCTGGCGCCGTCACCTGACGGCCAACTCAAAATCACCGACGATGTCATCCCACTCGCGCTGGTCAACGACCTTCGGGACCGCGTCCGGCAATGGCGGACTGACGGGTACACCGGGGCCACGACGATCACCCGCGACCTGTTCCGGCATTGGTTCGACGACGACCGGGTCGCGTCCGCCACCCGGCCCTTCTTCTGCCAACAGGAGGCCGTCGAGACCATCGTGTTTCTCGTCGAGGCGCCCGACCATCTCAAGGTCGGCGTCGACGTGCCGGGCTCCGGCGAGGCGTATGCGCGCTGGGCGGTGAAGATGGCCACCGGCACCGGCAAGACGATGGTGATGGCCTTGGTCACCACCTGGTCGGGACTGAACAAGGCCGCCAACCGGCAGGACACCCGGTTCGCCGACCAGATCCTCGTCATCGCGCCCAACATCACCGTCCGGGACCGGCTCGCCGGTGCGGGCGGCATCGACCCAACACACCCCGAGTCGCTCTACATCGAGTTCGATCTGATCCCGCCGCAGTACACGACGCTGCTCGGCCAGATCCGCGTCCAAGTGATGAACTGGCATGGGCTCGCGCCCAAGGAAGACCCAAAGCGATCCGTGCTCAAGCGCGGCCGGGAATCCGACGCCGCGTTCTGTCGACGCGTTCTCACAGACCTGTCGCCGACCGGTCGGGTCCTCGTCCTCAACGACGAAGCCCACCACGCCTACCGGTTCCCGCCCGACGCGGTCGCACGTGGTGCGGACGCCGACGAACTGCGCGAGGCGACCGTGTGGATTGACGGGCTGGAGCGGATCTACCGCCACCGTGGCGTCCTCCGAGCGATCGATCTGTCTGCGACGCCCATGTATCCCGGCATGTTCAAGGATCGGGCATGGAGGCCGTTCGAGTGGATCATCAGCGATTTTGCTCTGGTCGACGCAATCGAGTCCGGGCTCGTGAAGATCCCGCGGACACCGACGGCAGACGACGCCGGCGAGGCCGTGCCCAAGTACCGGAACCTGTGGGAGCACATCCGCAAGACGCTGCCCAAGCGCAATCAGGCCGAGGCCGAGTCGCACCCGATGATGGACTACCTCGCCGAGGCCGATGGGCCGCTCAAGCAGCTCGCCGCCGCGTGGGAGGCCACGTTCACCACATGGGAGCAGGCTGGTCGCGCCGTACCGCCGGCGATGGTCGTCATCGCCCACGACACCACGGTTGCGCGGCTGCTGGAGAAGCACATCGCCGAGCTCGGCGAGGCCTCGCCGATGCTCGTTAACCCGAAGACCGGCGACCGCGTGACCATCCGCATCGACTCGGATGCTCTCGCTAAGGCCGAGGCCGGCGAGGGCAACGGCGTCGCCGAGCAGACGCGCGAGATCGTCGCCACGGTGGGCCGCGTCGGCAAGCCGGGCGAGCAGGTCCGCTGCCTCATCTCCGTGGCCATGCTCAGCGAGGGCTGGGACGCGCGCAACGTGACGCAGATCCTTGGCCTTCGTGCTTTCGCGTCCCAGCTCCTGTGTGAGCAGGTCGTGGGCCGCGGCCTGCGTCGATCCAGCATGAGCGATCTCTCCCAGCCGGAGTTCGTCGATATCTACGGTGTCCCGTTCCAGTTGCTGCCAATGGCGAAAGCCACCGGCGGGAAACCGAGCCCACCGCCGGACTACACCAACGTGCACACGGTGCGCGATCGGCAGGCCTTGCGGATCGAGTTCCCGCGGCTTGTCCAGGTGGTACCCGACATCCAGGACATCCTAGATATCGACCTGGACGCGATCGAGCCGATCCGGGTCACGCCCCGATTCGATCCGACCCAAACGTGGGTCGAGTTCGACCTCGGCACCCCGCACGCCGGCATGGGCGGCGAGACACAGGATCGGGAGCGCGCCTACGAGAACTTCCGCGTCCAGCGGCTGCTGTTCCGCGTCGCTGCCGGGCTTATCGAGCCGTACAAGAAGCCATGGCTGTTTCCCCAGGCGCTCCGTATCGCCCGGCAGGTCATCCGGCCGGTCACGGAGGGCGGCAAGATTGACTACGCGGACGGCGTTGACCCACGCGAGATCTGCAACCTCCGCTACCTGACCGTCATCCGGGAGCGGCTCTCCGCCGCACTGCGGCCGGGCGAGGGACCGGAGCGGTTCCTGCCGGCCCTCGACGAGTACCAACCCACCGGCACCACCGACGGCTTGAATTTCAACGCGCCCACTGACCGGTGCGTCCCCGCCGCCAGGAGTCACCTGTCACACGCCGTCGTCGACTCCGGTCTGGAACGCAAGATCTGCGCCGTGCTGGACGCACACGGCGAGGTGCAGGCATGGGTCAAGAACCACAAGCTGTTCCTGGAAATCCCGTACCTGTACTTCGGCATCACTCACCGCTACCGTCCGGACTTCGTGGTCCGGATGAAGAGCGGCTTGACCGTGCTCCTCGAGGGCAAGGGAAATCCTGACGAGAAGGATGACGCCAAAGCGACCGCCGCCCGGCGCTGGATTGAGGCCGTCAACACCTGGAACGGCCTCGGCGCCTGGACCCACCACATCTGCTACGACCCGGCCACGCTCGACGCAGACCTGCGTGCGCTTGACGGGCCCGGGCGGGCGCCGACGCCGGCGGGCGTCACTCTCCCGTCGCCGTCCGATGGAGAACACGACGAGGACCTCCGGCGTGAAGCGCGACCTAACCGGCGCGCCACGCGATGAGATGCATGTAGGGGCAGATCGAGGCAAAGGCGCAGTCTCTCGACGCACAGGTGCGCGTCGAAGACGATGACTTCTAGTCTCGGTGGGCCCACCGGACCGGCGTACAGGAGGCGAGGTTCTGCTCGCCTGCATTGAGGAGTGGCCGTGGCCGTCAAGAGGGTCACGCTTCCGACGGATGACGCGTTCGCTCTTGCAGAGCGTCTACGCCTCCTCGTCGACCCCGAAATCCTTGCGGAGGTGGTGGACCGGCTGAGAGGTGCAGAGGAGGTTCTGACAAGCCGGTACCACCGCACCGGTACGTGCCCGGAGATGCTTCCGGGCGATCCATTACCCCTTGCAAGTGAGTCCGGCCTTGGAGAAGACGGGTTCTGGCACCCATTGCATCCGGCCACGAGCGTCCCGCTTTGCGATCATTCCCGAGGGCAGGACCCCGCCCCAGCGCTGTCGGCGCCAATGGAGAGGCAGCCGATACTCTCCACGCCACGAGCCGTTCGCTGTGCTCCACACCCCGTCAGCGGACTAGCCGAGGACTGGCCAGCAGTGCATTGGCCCGGGTTTGCAGAATTTCCGCCAGCACCGGCCAAGTCGTGGCCGACCCCGCGGCCACCCAAGTGGTTCATCTGGTACGTGCTCTACCCGCTACAGAACGGACGATGCGCCGCCTGCCACCGTCGAGCTCCCCAATCGATCGACCATTGCCATGACACCTACCTCGTACGCGGCCTCCTGTGCTCTGCCTGCAACAACGCGGAGAACAAGTGTTGGCATGACCCCAATTGCTTTGCCGACTACTACGCGAACCCGCCGGCGAAGCCCTTCCAGTGGGTCTACCCCGTTGGATGCAGCCATGGATCCTTCCGGCCACCTGTCCAGATCAGGGTTAACGGAGGGCTGGTAACTCCCTGACGCACCGCCACGAGATCCCCGATCGCTTGCTAGCGGTGCTCCGCTT
>NZ_JBJZOG010000168.1:0-8723 GCF_047200535.1 Micromonospora mangrovicola
CCCCCCCCCCCCCCCCCCCCTTTCCCCCCCCCCCCCCCCCCCCCCCGACCCGGCACCCCACCGGACGGGATGCCTCAGCGCGGAGCGGGAACGACCGCCGGCGCCTGCTCCAGCACCGCGGCCGGAAGCTGCGGACCCGCGGGCAGCGCCACCGGGTCCTTGGCGCGGGTGACCAGGTCGACCACGGTCCGGCTGAGTCGCTCGGAGGACTCCGACATGGACTGGTTGGCGGTGACGATCGCACCGACCACCTCGGCCCGCTTCTGCTGGCCGTACCGGACGGCCTCCTCGATGCCCCGCGCCTGGACGTCGATCGACTCGGCCACCTCCAGGATGGTCTCCGGCCGGACGGTGGGGGTCTGGATGACGCGGGCGATCTGCGGCACCGCGGTCTTCGACGCCGCCGCGTACGCCGACAGCACGTCGTTGGCGCCGTCGGCCACCGCCTGCTGCATGTCGGCGGCCTGGTTGGCCTGCAGCAGCAGCGCCCACTGGGCGATGGTGAGCTTCATCGTCGGGATGGTGAGGTTCATCAGGAGGGCGAGCCGCTGGCCGAGACCGTAGTTGAGGGTGCGGATGTTGCGCACCTGCGGCGAGGTGGACCAGGCGACGAAGAGCCGCTGCTGGAACTCGTTGATCCGCACCTCCAGCGCCTGGGTGAACTCGGCGACCAGGGAGAGCCGCTCCCGCTGGTCGCGCTCGTCCGGCGCGCCGGGGGTGACGGCGATCGACCGGGCGTCGTCCAGGGCGACGTCGCGGATCAGCTCCATCACGGCGATGGCGCCGACGAGCTGGCCGATGGCGGCCTCGTTGGCCTTGTAGAGCTCGTCGCAGAGCACCACGTTGCGGCGCAGCTGCAGCTGCTTGTCACCGAGCTGCCCGGCGACCCGGTCGAGCTGCTGCTCGACCGTCCGGGCCTCCTCGAAGAGCATCTCCAACAGGTCCCGCCCCTTGCGGAACAGCCCCCGGATCGCGTCGGAGAACTTGGTGAAGGTCTCCCGGACCTTGGGGTCGCTCGGGTCGTACTTGCGCCGGAAGCTGCGCATCCGGTCGTTGATCTCGTGCATGATGCCGGTCAGCTCCGGGATGTCGACCCGGCCGACCTCCCGGAAGATCCGGCTGACCTGAGCGTTGACCTGGTCCAGCGCCTGGTTGCCGAAGTTCGCCAGGGCGTCGGTGTTGGCCAGCATGGTCGGGTAGAGCTGGCGGGCGGCCTGCTCGGCCTGGCTGCGCTGCGCCGCGGTGAGCAGCGCGACGCAGGAGAAGGTCTTCGGTTCGGCGGTGGCGAGCGCGGTGCTGATCGCCGCGTCGGCGGTGCCGGCGGGCGGGTCGGCCGGGCCACCGACGATGCTGCCGAAGTCGATCTGGAGTCCCTCGGACATGGCGGGTCCCTTCACTTGCAGGTGGTGGCGTCCTTCATGCAGCCGAGCAGCGCGAGCGTCACGTCGGCAGCCGGCGCGGGAGCGGCCCGGACCTGGTCGGCGAGGCCGATGCCCGGGAAGTCGGCAACGTCGTTCGCGCCGACCTGCACGGCCGACCGGAAGCCGTACCGCTTCCAGGCGATGGCCTGGATCTTCGGGTCCTTCAGCGCGTCGACCAGCCGACCGGCGGCCCGGTCGAGGGCGAGGATCGGGTGGTCGCTGTAGATGGTGGGATCGGGGTAGAGCACCCGGACGTTCTTGAGCAGCCCGGCGCTGTTGTCCCCGCTCTGCACCACCTGCTGGATGATCTGGTTCTCGTAGCCGGCGTACAGCGGGGCTTTGAACTCGCCGCCCTGGGTGAGCCACTCCCGGAAGCCGGAGTCGGAGCTGCGCGACTGGAGGCCCTGCGCGTCGTGCAGGGCGCGCATGGTGGGCAGCGCCCGACGGGCCTGGGCGAGGCTCGGCGCGGAGAAACCGTCGGCGGTGGCGACGATGTTGAGCTGGAGCTGGGCCAGGGTGAAGCCGCTGTTGGACTTGGCCGGGTCGGTGCTGGCCACGGTGATCGGGCCGCGCAGGTCGGTGGCGCCGATCGCCTCCCAGGTGCCGCGCTTGACGACGTGGTCGAGCAGCAGCCCCTTCATGTCGACCACGAAGTACCGGTCCCCGCGGCGCTGCACGATGCCCTTGCGTACCAGCGCGTCGGTGCCGCGCGGGCCGGCGTAGATGACCTCGGGCGACTGGAGCAGGTTCTCCGCCCGGTAGTCGGGGAACGCCCCGGCGTGCTGGGTCTCGAAGACGCTCTGCGCGCTGGCGCTGGAGGGCCAGAGGCAGTCCAGCTTGCGGGCCTTGATGTCCTCGGTGCTCAGCTGCACCTGGTCGTACGAGCCGAGCGGCTGGAAGGCCACCTCCAGCCGGTAGTCGTCGCGCAGGATCCGCTTCACCTCGGCGTCGGCCATCAGCTCGGACTTCTCGGAGCCGCCCAGGCAGGTGACGGTGGTGGGCGGGGCGGCCGTGGCCGGCGCGTCGCCGGACCGCTGCCACAGCAGCGCGGCGACGACGCAGACGGCGATCACCGTGACCAGCCCGATCAGGAACCGGATGCTGGGCAATCTCAACGTGACTCCTTATCGGCCCAGGTCGGGCAGGCTGGGTGGGGCGACCGTGTCGAGGTTGGCGGTGTACTGCGCGATGTCGCCCTGGTTGACCAGCCGGACGCTGTCCAGGGCGAAGTCGGCGAAGCGCCGGAAGGCCTGCTCACCGTTGCGGCGCAGGGCCTCGGGGTCGTGGTAGAGCAGCGGCTGGCGCTGGATGTCCAGGTACTGGCGTACCGCGCCGTCGAGGCTGCGCAGGTGACCGCCCATCTGCGCGGCGGTGGAATAGAGGCTGTCCGGTGAGCGGTCCCGGACGCGGTCGAACAGCTCCGGGACGTACCGGCAGGCGTCGGCGAGTGCCTGGCGGGCCTCCGGCTGCCGCACGTCCCGGGCGAGCCGTTCGACACCGCGCAGCACCCGCAGCGCCTCCTCGACCCGGTCGCGGGCGTCGTCGGCGTACGTGTCGCGGTCGACCCGGGCGGCGGAGCGGTCGTCGAGCATCAGGTAGAGCCCGAGCGCGGTGGCGGCGGCGAGCAGGGGCGCCCAGAGCAGGCTGCCGGTCAACGCGAAGACCAGCGCGAAGGCGGCGACGGCGGCGGCCAGGGCGGCGGGTGCGGCCAGGCGGTGTCTCACTTGTACCCCGCCGCCTGCCGCAACGCCGCCACCAGGTCGTCCTGCCGGACAAAGGTGCCGTGGGTGGCGTCGGCGACCTCCTTGAGCTGCCGCGGGTCGGCGTCGCGGCCGAAGGCGATCGTCACCACCGGCACCCCGGCACGGCGCAGCGCCGCCAGAGCCGGGCCCCGCCGCCCGGTCTCGGACTGCCCGTCGGTCATCAGCACCACGAGCCGCTTGCGGTCGCCGGCCTGCGGCCGGGCCAGTTCGTCGGCGGCGCGCAGCAGGCAGGCGTACATGTCGGTGCCGCCGTCGGGACGGTAACCGGTGATTTTGCGGGCCAGGTCGCGCAGCGCGGCCGGGTCGTTGCCCGCAACGGTCCACGGACTGCCGCCGGTGACGTCGCCGTTGAAGATGCTGACCGTGGTGCGGTCCTCGGGATGGGTCTGGAGGAAGTTCAGGGCCGCCTGGTCGGGATCGAAGATCTGGCCGGCGGCGGCCCGGATGCCGGCCCAGCCGTCGTTGTCGCCCATCGAGCCGCTGCCGTCGAGGCAGTAGTGGACGGCGACCGGCCGGCGGTAGCGGGTCTGGTAGCGGTCGAGCGCGGCCTGGATGACCGGCGCGGCCGGGAACTGGACGGGCTGCTCGTTGATGGTGGCCTGGATGCCCCAGGCCGGGTTGAAGACGGCCGGGTCGGGCTGGTCGAGGCTGAGGCCGACCCCGGTGGCGGGGCGGCGACCCAGCTTGAGCAGGGCGGCCTGCGCGCCGGGATCCTTCAGCAGGTGGTTCTGCAGTTCGGTGAAGATCCGGTGAGCGTCGTCGTTCCCCGGCTGGGGCAGAAAGCCCAACGGCGCGTCGCTGACCGCGAGCGAGCCCTTCGGGTACGCGACCAGCAGCGGCTCCCGCCCGGCCTTGACCAGCTCGGCGTTCTTCTCGATGACCAGGTCCTCGTAGGTGAACACGGCCCGGCACTGGTCGGGGTGGGCGAGGCAGTCGGTCATCAGGGTGCCGGTGGAGGGCGGGGTCTGGTCCATCGCCTTGACGAACCGGGTGACGCCCTGCTCGACGGCGGGTGAGTCGAGCTGCTGCTGGGTGAGCGGGGTTCCGGGGCCGTTGCCGGCGAAGTAGTTGAGGAAGCCGAAGAGCACGGTGGCGCCGGAGTTGGACTGGGTGGGGTTGGTGATCCACACCTTGGTCCGGCCCGACTCGACGGCGCGCAGGATGTCCGCGATCGGCACGTCCGAGCGGCCGGCGAAGCCGAGCTTGGCCATCTCGGAGCGCCAGGCGGCGAAGACCACCGGGGTGAGGAACATGGGCTGGGCGTCCTGGAGGGCGCTGGACCGGTCGCCGAGTTGCAGGAAGACGCTGGAGGCGAACCAGTAGGCGTCGTAGTCGTGGCTGCCCGAGGCGAGCAGCCGGGCCTGGTCGACGGACCCCTTGAAGGTCACCTCGCACCGGTAGTGCCGGGCGGCGCACCACGGCTTGACGATCGTGTCGACGACGCTCTGCTGCTCGCTGCCGGCGACCATCCGCAGCGTGCCGCTGGCCGGTCCGCCGCTGCGTCGCGTCTCCGGGTCGCCCGTCGTGCAACCGGTGGCCAGCACCAGCACCGCCGCGGCGAGCGCCGCGATTCTCCTGACCCGCACCTGCACCCCGTTCCTGTCGTTTGGAAGATCAGCATTGGCGCCGACCGGGCTCTTGGTAGCACCGGCAAACCAACGGGACGACCAACTCCAGGTGAACTCCCGGTGTGGTGATCGGTGCACCCCAGATCACCCGGGGCCGGCCGTGAGGACGTGCGTGGATCGGGTAGGTGAAGCGACGGTGCGCCCGAAGGAAGCGGGAAGGCGCTTCCGGACACCCCCGACGATGGGAGATGAGGCTTTCATGGCCGCGATCACCGTTCCCGACATCTCACTCAATGACGGCAACACCATTCCGCAGCTCGGTTTCGGGGTCTTCCAGATCGAACCGAAGGACACCGCCCGGGCCGTCGGCAAGGCCCTGGAGGTCGGTTACCGGCACATCGACACCGCCGAGATGTACGGCAACGAGGCCGAGGTCGGGCAGGCGGTCCACGCCTCCGGGCTGGATCGGCGGGACGTCTTCGTCACCAGCAAGCTGAACAACGGCTTCCACCGTCCCGACGACGCCCGCAGGGCGTTCGAGCAGACGCTGCAGGCTTTGAAGTTCGACTACCTCGACCTGTTCCTGATCCACTGGCCGCTGCCGACCCGGTACGACGGGGACTACGTCTCCACCTGGAAGGTGCTGGAGGAGTTCCAGCGCGACGGCCGGGCGAGGTCGATCGGTGTCTCCAACTTCCAGGTGTCGCACCTGGAGCGGCTGGCCGCCGAGGCGGACGTGGTGCCGGCGGTGAACCAGATCGAGGTGCACCCGTACTTCGGCAACGAGGAGGTGCGCGCGTACGGGCGGACGCACAACATCCTCACCGAGGCGTGGTCGCCGATCGCCCAGGGCAGGGTGCTGGACGACCCGACGATCGTCGACATCGCCGAGCAGCTCGGCCGCACCCCCGCGCAGGTGGTGCTGCGCTGGCATGTGCAGCGCGGCGACATCGTCTTCCCGAAGTCGACCACGCCGAAGCGGATCGAGGAGAACTTCCAGATCTTCGACTTCGAGCTGGACGACGCGACGATGGACCGGATCGCCGGCCTGGACAAGGGCGGGGCCGGCCGGCAGGGTCCCGACCCGGACACCTTCGACTACGTGCCGAGCTGAGCCCCACCGGGGCGCCGGCTACTGACCGGCGGCCGTGCGCTCGCCGACCCGGCGGAAGGCCGCCTGGGTCGGCGAGCCCGGCTCGGGGACGTAGACGATCAGCCGCTGGTCGGTCTCCGGCACGTGCAGCACCCGGCACTCGAACTCCAGCGGGCCCAACTCGGGATGCGTGATCCGCTTGACGGTCGGCCGGCGCTCCCCCACCTCGTGCTCCGCCCAGAGCGCGGCGAACCGCGGCGAGGTGCCGAGCAGCTCGGTGACCAGCCCGGCGAGCGCCGGGTCGGCGGGGTAGCGGCCGTACGCGGCCCGCAGGTCGGCCATCGTGGTCCGGGCGAAACGCAGCACTTCGGGGTCGCTCCAGTGCGACTCCGGCACCACCCTGCCGAACATCCAGCGGACCATGTTGCGCTCGCCGGGCGGCACCGCCGACAGCTCACCCACGAACCAGGTGGCCAGCCGGTTCCAGGCCAGCACCTCGTACGCGGCGTCGACCAGGTACGCGGGTGTCTCGGTCATCGCGTCCAGCAGGTGCCGCAGGCCCGCGGGCACCTCCCGGCTCGGCCCGGCCGCCTCGGGTGGGCTCTCCCCGGCGATCCGGAACAGGTACGCCCGCTCGTCCCGGCCGAGCAGCAGCGCGCGGGCCAGGGCGGCGAGCACCTGCCGGGACGGGTGCGGGCCGCGGCCCTGCTCGAGGCGGATGTAGTAGTCGATGGAGATGCCGGCGAGCTGGGCGACCTCCTGGCGGCGCAGGCCGGGCGTGCGGCGGCGTACCCCGTCGGGAAGGCCGACCTCGGCGGGACGCAGCCGGGCGCGGCGGGCGCGCAGGAAGTCCGCCAGCTCGGCGCGGCGCAGTGTGCTCATGCCTCCAGGGTGCCGCGAGCCGGGCCGACCAGGGTGGTACCGCCGGTACCAGCCTCGACGGGTCTCTCCCGGCCGCCGGCCGGTCACGGCAGCGTTGCCGGCATGACGACGACGATCGCCCTGATCACCGGGGCCAACAAGGGAATCGGCCTGGCCACCGCCCGGCAGCTCGGCGGGCGTGGGATGACCGTACTGCTCGGCGCGCGGGACGAGACCCGGGGGCGAACGGCGGAGCGCGCGCTGCGCGCCGATGGGCTGGACGTCCGGTTCGTGCCGCTGGACGTGACCGACGAGAAGTCCGTCGCCGCCGCGGCCGAGCTGGTCGAGCGGGAGTACGGCCGGCTGGACGTGCTGGTCAACAACGCCGGCATCGTCCGGGCCGACGGGCCCGGGCGGCCCAGCGGGACCACTCTCGCCACGCTGCGCGAGGTGTACGAGACCAACGTTTTCGGGGTGGTGGCGGTGACCAACGCGCTGCTGCCGCTGCTGCACCGGGCGCCGGCTGCCCGGATCGTGAACGTCTCCAGCGAGGTCGGCTCGATCGCGGTGATGACCGATCCGCAGGGTGCCCTGTTCGAGCTGACCTCGGTGCCGTACCCGTCCTCGAAGGCGGCGCTGAACATGGTCACCGCGATGTACGCCAAGGAGCTGCGGGACACCCCGATCAAGGTGAACGCGGCCAACCCGGGCTACTGCGCCACCGACCTGAACCACCACTCCGGTTTCCGTACCCCGGAGCAGGGCGCGGAGGTGAGCGTGCAGCTGGCGACGTTGCCCGCGGACGGGCCGAGCGGGCTGCTCTGGGGCTACCAGATGGACGCCGGCGGCGGGTACGGCGTACTGCCCTGGTGAGCGCGCGTTGACTTCGCGTGCGCTCGAAGGTGGAGGCTGGTCGCATCGTCCTGACGGGGAGGAATCAATGCGCTACCGCACGATCGGCACCGACCCGGCCACCCGGCGCGAGGTCAGCGTGCTCAGCCTCGGCGCGATGCTCTTCGGCACCGCCACCGACGAGGCCACCTCGTACGCCATCCTCGACCGGTTCGTGGCGGCCGGCGGCACCTTCATCGACACCTCGGACAACTACGCGTTCTGGCAGAACGGGGGCCAGGGTGGGGAGAGCGAGGAGCTGCTCGGCCGGTGGCGGCGCAGCCGGGGCGTCGGCGACGAGGTGGTGATCGCCACCAAGCTCGGCGCCCGCCCGCTCGCTCCGGGGACCAGCTACGTGGACAACCCGGAGGGGTTGTCGGCGAAGGTGATCCGCGAGTCGGCCGAGCGCAGCCGGGAACGGCTCGGGGTGGCGAAGCTCGACCTGCTCTACGCGCACATCGAGGACCGGACGGTGGCCGTGCGGGAGACCGTGGAGGGCTTCGCGGAGCTGGTCGCGGAGGGCACGGTCGGGCTGCTGGGCGCGAGCAACCACCGCGCCTGGCGGGTGGAACGGGCCCGGGCCGTCGCCGCCGGGGCCGGCCTGCCCGGTTACGAGGTGCTCCAGTATCACCGCAGCTACCTGCCCCGCCGGCTGGACCTGCCGGCCGAGCTGGACCCGGACGGCGACGTGGGCTGGGTCGGCCCGGACCTGGCCAGCTACCTGCGGGCCGAGCCGCAGCTCACCCTGGTCGCCTACTCGCCACTGCTCAGGGGCGCGTACACCCGGCCGGAGCGGCTGGGCGGCGAGTACGACCTGCCGAACACGCCGGCCCGGCTGGCCGCGCTGCACGCGGTGGCGGCGGAGACCGGCGCGACGGTCAACCAGGTGGTGCTGGCCTGGCTGATGGGTGGGGACATGCCGGCGATTCCGCTGGTCGGCTTCTCCTCGGTGGCCCAGCTGGAGGAGAGCCTCGCCGCGGTCGACCTGGTGCTCAGCCCGGAGCAGCGGTCCCGGCTGGACGCGGCGCGCTGACCAGCGGCCACGGCGCGGGGGGGGGGGGGGCGGGGGGGGGGGGGGGGGGAGGTGGTGGGGGGGGGGGGGGAGGGGGGGGGGGGGGGCGGGGGG